>CAYRZX010000011.1:10326-39771 GCA_964428665.1 uncultured Gemmatimonas sp. | reverse complement strand
CGAAGGATCTCTGTATGACCCCTGTCCGATTTTACACAAGACTTGACAAAGTACCCTCTCATTGCAAATGAGGGCGTAGTGACCAGTAAGAGAGCTATGGCTAAAATCAAGATAGGCATTTAGATCTTCTCCTCATTTTCTCTTGGATTGCCAATCTTGTTCAGCGGACGCAACCGTAGCTTAATGTACTTTCATTTACCAGGCATGTCAATGAAGTTTTCACGCCGGCGCTTCCGTGCGCCGCTGCAATATGGCCCACAGTTGCGTCTAACAGGTTGCCTCTTAACTCAGATTCGCATTGAGGCGGTTTTATTGGCCTGTTCTGGATCTTCATGGTGACTGCTTTCGCCGTGGCTGTCAAGCCGTTTTGGACCTGCGCTCCTGCTCCTCCCGGTCGAGGAGGGCCAGGAGGGCGAAGAGGAGGGCGTAAATGAACACGAACCGGCCCACGAACATGGCGGCGTCGCCCAGGCCGGCGACCAGGCAGTTGACCAGGGAGGCGATGAACCCGGCGCAGAAGGCCCGCACCGGGGTGGAGTCGCTGTCCTGGAACAGGCGGTAGGCCCGCCGGAGGGCCCGCAGGGCGAGCCACGCGAACAGGGCGAGGCCGACCAGGCCGAGGCGGTGGAGGATGACGACGTAGAGGCTGTCGATGTGGCTGGTCGTGATGACGTTCATTTTTCCGTAAATGAGCATGGGGTAGGTGATCGTCGCGCCGTGTCCGTTGCCCAGGATCGGGTGGGCCAGGATCTGGTCGAGGGCCACGGCGTAGGAGAGGAGGCGGTGGCCGAGGGAGGGATCGTCGCTGAGCTGCGCGGCGCTGGAGGAGCGGTAGGAGGCCACGTCGCTCAGTCCCGCGCCCGTGAGGGCCTGGAAGCCGTAGGCCGTGGCCAGGATCAGGAGCGGGACGGCGACGAGGAGTTGGGCCGTCCGGGTCAGCCGGCCTCTGGGGCGCTGCCGGTCCAGGGTGAGGAGGACGCCCAGGGCGAGGAGGCCGGCGGCGAACGAGGCCCAGATCGCGCGGGTCACGGTGATCACCAGGGCCAGGGCGAGGGGGAGGAAGAGGAGGAGGAGCGCGCCCCGCCGGACGGGGGACGGGTAGAAGACGATCAGGCTCAGGATGAAGAGCATGGCGATGGGGAGCATCACGCCCTCGGCGCGGACGATGCGGGTGAATGTCCCGGCGACGGAGAGGTTGACTCCGGCGAAGAAGGCGAGGAGGTACTGGGCGGCCACGACGGCCGTGGCGGCGATCAGCAGGCCGACGAACTGAGGCGCCCTGCGGGGCTCGAACAGGGTGGCCGCGATGAAGAAGATGGAGTAGTAGAGGGGGAAGCGCACGTCGGGCAGGATGCGGGAGAGGCCGTGCCCCCGGTAGAGGCCGACGAAGACGGAGAGGAGGATGGCGATCAGGAGGCCGAGCATCGGGCGGTCCAGGGCGGTCTGCCGGACGGCGAACCGCCTCTTGTAGGTCCACTCCACGGCGGCAAAGGCCAGGACGAGGGCGTAGAGGCCCTCATAGAACTTGAAGTTGAAGGGGAGGAGCAGCTTCTCCTCCAGCACTTCACTCGGGATGACGACGGTGAGAAAGGCGAGGATGAAGATGGCCCCGGTCGTGGAGAAGAGGGCGGCGGAGACGGAGACGAGGAGGAGGACGCCGATGAAGAGGGTCGTCTCCCCCTGGGAGAGGAGCAGGGTGACGAGGAGGGCCTGGAGGCCGATGAGGAGACAGAGGAATGGCCTGTTGTCGGGGCGGATGATCGAGGTCATATCTCATCGAATGGAAAGGCCATCACGTCGCGGATGTCGTCCGCGCCGGTCAGGAGCGTTACAAGGCGGTCCACACCGAGGGCGATGCCCCCGGCGGGGGGGATGCCGGCCTCCATCGCGCTCAGGAAGCGGTCGTCCAGGGGCGGGGGCGTCCCGCCGTGCGCCCGGCGCTCGGCCTGCTCGGCGAGGAACCGGGCGCGCTGCTCGCGGGGGTCGTTCAGCTCGGAGAAGGCGTTGGCCAGCTCCACGCCCGCGATGTAGACCTCGAACCGCTCGGCGAGGCCGGGGGCGTCGGCCCTCCGCCGGGCGAGGGCGGACATGGAGGCCGGGTAGTCCATCAGGAGGGTGGGTCTGCCGCGGCCGAGGTGGGGCTCCACGCCGTCGAGGAAGACCTTGAAGAAGGCCACGTCCCACGTGTCGTCCGGGGCGACGGCGGAGAACCCGCTCTCGCGGGCGCTGCGGCAGAGGGACGGGGCGTCGGGGTGCGCCGCGAGGTCGATGCGGGCGTGGCGCAGCAGGGCGTCCTGGACGGTGACGCGCTCCCACGGCGGGGTCAGGTCCACGGGCTGATTGCGGTAGCTGAGGCGCGTCGCGCCGAGGACCTCCTGCGCGACGGCGGAGACCATCTGCTCCGTGTCCTGCGCGATGTCTTCGTAGGAGGCGAAGGCGCGGTACCACTCCAGGATCGTGAACTCCGGGTTGTGCTGAGGTCCGCGCTCGCCGTCGCCGTTTCGGAACGATTTGCAGACCTGGTAGACGCGCTCGAACCCGGCGGCGAGGAGGCGTTTCATGGCGTATTCGGGGGAGGTGGTCAGGTAGCGGCGGAGGCGACGGCGGGGGTCCCGGTATTCGGTCTCGAACGGGGTGAGGTGGGGCTCCTGCCCGGCGGCGGTCACCAGGAGGGGGGTCTCGACCTCGAGAAAGCCCCGGCCCTCAAAGAAGCGGCGGATGGCCGAGAGGGTCCGGGCGCGGGTCTCCAGGTTTTTTCTGAGCCGGCCTGCGCGGGCGGAGAAGCGGTCGAAATCGGGCGCAGGACCGAGGGACTTGGCCAGGACCCGGCAGGCGCGGGCGATGAAGCGGTTGCCCTTCAGGCTCCCCTCGACTTCGATCCAGTCCCCGGACTCCACGAACAGGAGGGAAGAGAGGTCACCGCCCAGGTTGGGGTCGAAGGAGACCTCCACCGCCCCGCTCCCGTCAAAGAGCACGCCCGATTCGGCCGTGGGGGCGTTCAGTTTCCCGCAGATGACAGCGGGCTCTCTGTCCCTCAGGGCCGAGATCCGGCGCGTCCGACGACAGCGGGGGGGATAGGGGTCGATGCCGCGCCGGGCCATGTCGTCGAGCCGGCGGAGGCGGTCGGGGTCGAGAGGCATGAAAAATCAAAGAGAAACGGGGAAGCGGAGAGACACTTTTTCACCGGTTCTCCGTTTCCCCCATTCTCCCACTCCTGCTTTTCGGCATGTCTCTGAGGTGCGCCGTGTCGTTGAGGGTCACGACGGTCCGGTCGCCGGCCTCTCCGAAGCGGATGTGGTGGATGGAGCAGTCGCCACACTCAAAGCGGAGCTGCTGCTCCTCGGCCCCGTGCCCGAACAGGGCGCGCAGGTAGGCGTTCAGCGGTCCGCCGTGGGTGATGGCCGCGACGGTCGCGCCGGGATGGTCGGCCACGATGCGATTGAGGGCCTTCATCACCCGGCTGTGGAGGGTCAGGTAGGACTCGCCGCCGGGGTATCGCTCGTGAATCTCCAGGGGGCGGCCGATCAGGTCGGGGTACTTCCGGCGGGCTTCGTCGAAGGTCAGGCCCACCAGGTCGCCGCCGTCCAGTTCCCGCAGGCCCGGCTCCCGAATGGGGGTGCAGCGGACGGCCCGACGGACGATGTCGCCGGTCTCCCACGCCCGCGTCAGAGGGCTGACGTAGAGGGCCTGGACGGCGTACTCGACCTTCAGGCGTTCTGCGAGCAGGATGGCCTGCCACTGCCCGATCCGGGAGAGGGGCACGTCGGCCCACCACCCGACGAGGCCGTCCCCGAGGTCGCGGACGGTCTGGCCGTGGCGGATGAGGAGGAGGTCGGTTGGCATGGTAAAAAACCAGAAAGCAGAATACAGAAGTCAGAATTCAGAATCCAGAATGAAAACCGGTTTTGCTTTTCTTCTGGATTCTGGATTCTGGATTCTGGATTCTTTTTTGCGTTTCACGTTTCACGTCTGCCGTTTCACGTCATTTTGTTTTTTGCACGGTCACCGGATCGCCGCGCCTGGCGCCGGTGGATTTGCCGAGGTCCCCCTGGTTGAGGGCGATCTCAAACACCTCGCCGCTGCTGACCATGCAGACGGGCTTCCCCTCCGGCACGTCCCCGTAGGTCTTGAGGAAGGGCGCGACGACCTCGCGGTCTCCGATGCGGATTTTCAACGTGTCCCCCTTCTGAATGCCGGCCTGCTCCAGGTCCTTCCGGAGGAGGTTCGTCAGGACGTCGCCGTACTCGTCCACTAGGGTGACTTCGCCGATGACGACTCCCCCTTCGATGCGGGGTCTCCGGGTCTCCAGCCGGACGAGGGACTCCAGCCGGGGGCCGACCCGGTCGATGGGGAAGCCCGACGCCAGGTGGGCGGCCACCGGCCCGAAGACGTCCCGCCCGTGGAAGGTGCTGGAGATGAGGTCCTTGCCCATCAGGTCCGCGTTGGTCAGTTCGTAGGCCGCAATTAGGCCGGCGGCGTCGATGACGCGGGTGAAGAGGCCGTTGTCGGGGCCGACGTAGGCGTTGCCGTCTGAGGTGAGGACGGCGACGGGTTTTCGGGCCGTGCCCACGCCGGGGTCCACGACGCAGAGGAAGACGGCGCCTTTCGGGAACTCCGGGGCGGACTTGAGGAGGGTGTAGGCGCCTTCGGCGATGTCGTATTTCGGGACTTCGTGGGTGATGTCCTCAATGCGGATGTTGGGGGACGTGCGGAGGATGGCCCCCTTCATCGCGCCGACGTAGAAGTCGCGCGTGCCGAAGTCGGTGAGGAGGACGATGAGGCCGTTGGGCCTGAAGTCCGCGGCGAGGGTCGGGAGGGCGGAGAGCAGGATCAGCAGGGTGATAGAGATGAACTTCAGATGACGCACGGTGACCTCAAGGAGTAACGATGAAGTCAGAACGATGAACGCTGAAGTAAAAACCTGTTTTGCCCTTCGTTCATCGTTCATCGTTCATCGTTCATCTTTAGCACTCTGTAGATCGCCTCGACGAAGAAGTGGTCCCCCCAGGCCACGGACTCGTCCACGCCGAGGCCCTTGTTTTTGTGGTAGACGCCGTGGAGCAGGAGGCCCTCCTGGCCGGGGTGATACCTGGCCAGGAACGACTCGGAGGTGAGGCTGTCCAGGATCGTGAGGGCGGCGTTCCGGTAGCGCCGGCTCTTTTCGGGGCAGGGGACGAGGTCCGCCAGCTCCTGGAGGCCGGAGGCGGCGATGGCCCCGGCGGAGCTGTCCCAGATGCGCTCCGGGCCCTCGGGCACGTCGAAGTCCCACGGGGGCGCCAGGCCCTCGCCGCAGTGGGAGATGTAGCAATCGGCGCAGGCCTGCGAGGTCTCCAGGAAGCGGGCGTCCCCGGACAGGCGGTAGGAGGTGGCGAACCCGTAGAGGGCCCAGGTGAGGCCGCGCACCCAGCAGGAGTCGCTCCGGTAGCCCTGATGGGTGCTCTGCCGGAGGAACTCGCCGGTGTTCAGGTCGAAGATGCCCTCGTGGGCCGTGGAGCCGTCGCCGCGCACGATGTACCTGCGGGAGGTGAGGCAGTGGCGGCTGGCGACGGACATCAACCTGTCGTCGCCTGTCTCGATGGCCGCCCAGAAGATGACAGGGACGTTCATCATGATGTCGATGAACAGGGAGTCAGGGCCGATGAAGGAGCAGAGGTAGGCCCCTTTTTCCTTGAACCGGAGGGCCAGGGTGCGGCCGGCCTGGACGACCACGTCGCGAAGCCGGCGGTCGCGCGTGAGGCGGTACCAGCGGCCGTAGGTGTTCAGGAAGATGAAGCCGAGGTCGTGGACGTTCCGGTCGTCCTTGCGGGGCTCCAGCTTGACGGTGTAGCGCTCGGCCAGGCCGCGCCACTTGGGGTCCTTCGTCAGGTCGTGGAACATCCACATCTGGCTGGGGAAGAACCCCTCGCACCAGTGGGTCCAGAGGTCCTTCTCCTGCGCCCATTTGCCCTGGACGGTGTACATCGGGTAGTAGTCCGGGTGGGCGTCCACGACCGCCCGGACCTGTTGCTGGGCGAAGTTGAAGGCGTCCCGGAGCTTCAGGAGGAGGGCGTCTCGGGAGACGGGGCTCAGCGTGCGCATGCCTGGCTCCTTCAGGGAGATTGAAAATTCAAAATTCAAAATTGCAAAATGCAAATCCGGTGAACGGCGTCCGCCGGAGATAGAGAAGATACAACAGTATCCCTCGTTTGGCAAGGTCGATCAGGGAAGACGAGGGCGAAAAATTCATTGTTTCAGATAGCGCCTGACTTCCCTGAGCACATCCGCCCGGCCCTCGAAGGGTTTGATGACGAGGCAGAGGTCCCAGGCGTAGGACGGGCCGACCTGCGCATCGTCGAGGCTCAGGACGTAGTCCCAGGCGGGGCTCCAGGCGGGCTGCTGGCCCCCGCCGCAGGGGGAGTAGGCCAGGCGGAAGCGGTCGGGCTGTTTGAACATCATCAAAAAGAGCTGCGCGTCGTGGCAGAGGCCGTAGTAGAAGCTGAGGGGGCCGTCCAGGCCTGGCGGGAGGGCCTCCCTGGACAGGGGGGACTCGAAGTTCATGGCCGCGAGGTGCTCGGCGGCGGGGAGTTCACGCCCATCCGGAAGACGCCGGACCTGCGTGTCGGGGGAGGCGTGATCGGGCTTTGTGACGCCGACCCAGTCGGAGAGGTCGCGGGAGGTCGGGTCCGTCTTGAGGTAGATGTGGCGGTCTGGGGGCGTGTGCATGTAGCTCGCCCAGAGGCTCCTGAACCGGTTCTTCTCGCCTTCGGCGCAGAATCTTTTGTGAAGGGTCACCTCGATGCGCTGGTGGAGGTAACAGGGCTCTTCGACGGAGAAGGTGATGCGGGCGCTCACGCGGGCGTGGGAGGTCTCGGGCTGGACGAGGGTGACGCTCTGACTGTCAGCGCGCTCGATCTGCATGGGCTCTGCCCTCGGCTCGAACTTGGAGCCCCGGACCTCCTGGTAGGGGGGCAGGCCGGGGAGCCAGATGGTCTCGTAGTTCAGCCCGGCATAGGTGGGCACGAACAGGTTGTTCCCGCTGTGCCGGGGGATGAGGGAGGCGACGCCGTTGTAGCCCGCGCGATGGATGCCGAGGGGGGCGTTGTCGGCGATAAAGGCGATGAATGTCTTCGTGGTCAGGCAGGGGAACTCTTTCATGGCAGAATCCTCATGGCTTGACGGCGGACGCGAGCACGGCGGGCATGGGCAGTTCGACATCGTCCTTCTGCTGATAGGCGCTGACGGCGTCCCGCACGGACGAGCGGATGGCCTTCAGCGCCTCGCTCGACTGCGCCCGGAGGAGGCCCGCCGTGCGCACCGTGCCCCTGAACATCGCCTCAAAGAGGGCGTCGGGCGAGGGGAGCCGCCACACCTGGGAGATGCGCAGGATGTCGGGCCGCGCGAAACCCGCCCCGATCAGGGCGCGGCGGCATTCGTCCGGGTCGCTGAACCGGAAGAAGGGGGGACCCGGAGGGAGGGGCGCGTCCGGGTCTCCGTGGGTCCGGATCGCGCGCAGGACGATCCCGAACCCGACGGCCTCCTCGGGCCTGGCCCAGACCGTGAAGGCGAACCGGCCCCCGGCCCGGAGCACGCGATGGGCCTCCTGGATCGCCCGCTCCGGCCGCCCCAGGTGGAGCAGGCCAAAGTTCATGACCGCCGCGTCGAATCCCCCGTCGGAGAAGGGGAGGGCCTCGGCGTCGCCCTCGCGGAATTCAACGGTCGGATGCCGCTGGCGCGCCTCGGCCACCATGGCGACTGAGAAGTCAACGCCGACCGCACAGGCCCCCCGCCGCGCCGCGGCCCCGGCCACATAACCCGGCCCGGTGGCCGTGTCCAGCAGACGCACGCCTTCTCCTGCCCCCACGGCGTCGAGCAGCGGCTCGATGGCCTGGACGGTGAGGCCCCCGAAGGCGTCGTGATAGCGGGGGCCGACGCCCTCCCAGCCGGCGTGTTCAAAGGCCCGGAAGGGGCCGGGGTCAGGCTGTTGAGAAGGCATCTTCATTCCAGAAATTTCAGCGCATTCAGGCCCAGGACCTGCTCGGCCTCGCCAGGCTTCAGGAAGGGGGCCTCGCGGACGGCCCGGATCAGCTCCGGGTAGGGCTGCACGCCGAGGTAGGGCCAGTCGGTGCCCCAGTGGATGCGGCCGGCCCCCACACCCCCGGCCAGGACTTCGAGGACCTTCAGGGCGCTCCAGTAGGGGTAGGGCTCGTCCCTGCCGATGAGGTGCTGGTAGGCGGCCAGGTCGAAGCAGAGGTTGGGGTGGGCGCGGAGGAGTTCGACAGGCTCCTGCAGCCGGTCGTAGCGCAGCGCGCGGGCGGGGTCGTCCCGGTCCCGGAGCCTGGGCGTGCCGTAGTGGGCGAGCTGGACCTTCACGTCCGGGAAGTCCGAGATGAGCTGCCTGAGGCCCTGCACGTAGTCGGTGAAGGAGGCGTACTTCCCGTAGACGCTGGGGGAGAACCAGGGGAAGTCGGCGTACCACCAGGAGAGGTCGATGATGCAGGGCCGGCGGCGCTCGCGGAGGAGCTCGAAGACGGGCCGCCAGCGGGGGTCGCCCATCTCGGTGTCCACGAACAGGGGGAGGAGCTTCAGGCCGGTTGCGCCCCGGTCCAGGTCCTGCGCGGCGCGCTCCACGTAGCCGGGCACGCGCGGGTCGATGGAGTCGGCGAACCAGAAGAGGCGGTCGGGGTGCTGCTCCCAGACCTGGATGAAGTAGTCCTTCCGGAGATAGTGCTGGAACACGGCGACC
Source organism: uncultured Gemmatimonas sp. (assembly GCA_964428665.1). Lineage (GTDB taxonomy): Bacteria > Latescibacterota > UBA2968 > SICM01 > SICM01 > SICM01. The sequence goes on along the minus strand of CAYRZX010000011.1, from coordinate 31,049 downwards.
TTGTGGTCCCGCTGGTCGGGGGAGTAGTGGGCCATGACGTCGACGGGGGTGTAGCTGATGAGAAAGGCCTTGCCGATGCCCGCCTCGTCCATCTGGCGGATCAGATCAGGACCGCCGGCCCCCCAGCGCGTGCCGGGCCAGAGGGGGAAGTTCTGGTCCGCGCCGGCGACGCCCCGGTCGAACACGTGCACGTGGGTGTCTATGATCATGCTCCGAACACCTCCTGTCAGACCCTGTTTCCAGGCTCCGGACACCTTGTTGCGCCCAGGCCCTTCAAAAAGCGGTAGTGACCCGCAACGGTCGAGCGCAGGGTGGGGTAGCTGACGTAAGAGATCGAGAATTCCCGGCAGGTCTCTTTGACGATTCCGCTGATGGCCGGGTAGTGAATGTGGCAGACTCTTGGGAACAGGTGGTGCTCGATCTGGAAATTCAGTCCCCCCAGAAACCAGGCCGCCAGCCGGTTCTCTGGCGCGAAATTCGCCGTGGTCTCCACCTCGTGAACGGCCCACTCGTTTTGAACCAGGGCGGTCCCGGGGTTGGGCTGGGGGAAGGCGGTACCCTCGACCGTATGCGCCATCTGAAAGACGATGGAGAGCGTGAAGCCGAGCACCAGATGGACCGCCAGAAACGCGATGAGGACGTGCAGCAGGGGGTGAAAAAACAGGGGCAACGCGAGGGTGTATCCGAAGTAGAAGGCTTTCATCAGGAAAAACAGGAAGGCCTCCGAAGCGGTTGGCTTGCGCAGTCTGTATTCCCCGATACGGCCTGAAAAGAACTTCTTAAAGTCGGAGAAGGTCACCAAAGACAGGGTCAACAGGCTGTAGACGGGAAAGGCGTAGAGGTGTTGAAAGCGATGCCAGGGACGCCGCTTCTGACCCGGGCTTAAACGGAGCAGGCCGTGCATTCGAAGGTCGTCATCCACTTCATCGATATTGGTGTAGGTGTGATGCAGGATGTTGTGCTTCTGTCGCCAGAGCATCTGGCTGCCTCCTATCAGGTCCAGCGTAAGCCCCATGAGCCAGTTGACCTTCTTGTTTCCGGAGTAACTGCCGTGCGCGCCGTCGTGCGAGACGTTGAAGCCCACAAACGCCAGACCCTGCGCAAGGGCAAAGGCGGTCAGGATCGCCACGATCAGTGAGCTGGAAAAAAAGACCAGGAGCGTGTAAGAGACCGCAAGCCATGCCGCGATCATCCCGGTTTTCAGAAACATCCGCCAGTCGCCGGTTCGGGCAATGCTGTTCTCCAGAAAATAGGCGTTCACGCGATGCTTTACCGTCTCATAGAAACCTACTGAGACAGAGAAATGAACCTTGTTCATGGGCAGATCCCAATCTCCTGTTTTAAGAGATGTCAGACCCCAAACACCTCCCGGCAGACCCTGAGAAAGTTTCCGCCGAGGACTTTGTGGGTGTCTTTCTCGGAATAGCCGTGCGCGACCAGGCAGCGCGTAATCTCCGGCATCTCGCTCATGTCCATGACCGCCCAGCGGAGGTCCTTCGTGCCCTGAGAGACCTGGAGGTCGTACCAGGCCCCGTGGGTGGGGAAGAAGTCCACGCCGAGGGCCACGTGGTCGATCCCGACGAGCCGGGCGATGTGGTCGATCTGCCGGACGACGCCCTCCGGGGTCGGCGCGGGGCCGAGGTAGGTCGTGTAGAAGTGGACGCCGAGCAGGCCGCCGGTGGAGGCGAGGGCGCGGATGCGGTCGTCGTCCAGGTCCACGGTGACGGATCGGGCGGATCCGTGCGAGACGATGACGGGCCTTCGGGCGGCGTCGATCACGTCGTAAAACGCCTGTTCCGGGATGTGGGTGACGTCCACCAGGACGCCGAGGCGCTCGCACTCGGCGACGACCTCCCTCCCGAAGGGGCTGAGGCGGCCGTCGGGCACGAGGGGGTTGGGGAAGGCCCAGGTGAGCTGGAGTTCGCGCAGGCCGAGGCGGTGGAACAGGCGAAGGGGGTCGAGGGTCCCTTCGAGCCAGCGCGCGCCCTCCGCGCCGAGGAGGACGGCGACGCGACCCTCCTCTTTGGCCTGAAGGATGTCGCGGGCGGTCCTGGCCAGGAGGCACTGCTCGCGATGGGTCTCGATGTCGCGGAGGGCCTCCTCCATCCCCTGAGCGGCCAGGCGGAGCCAGCCGTCCGCGCGATTTCGGGAGGCTTGAAAGCCAGCGTCCACGTCCACGTCGAGGGTCACCTGGTAGACTTTGGCGGTGACGCCTCCGGCGAGCATGAGCGGCAGGTCCGGGCCGATGGGGCGATGGTCGTGGTCCACGGCCACGACGGCGCGATGATGGATTTCGTCGGCGTGCGACATGGGGTTAACCTTATTCTTATCGTTTATGCACCCTGCCGTCGGCCTCGCGCCCCTTCTCGTAGGAGCCGAGGATGCGGAGGGATGTCGCGATCTCCCGGAGGTGGTCCAGGGCCTTCCGGCAGGGCGGGTCGTCGGCGTGGCCCTCGAAGTCGAGGTAGAAGAAGTACTCCCAGGGCCGGCCCTGGATGGGGCGAGACTCGATCTTGAGCAGGTTGATGTCGCGCAGGGCGAAGACGCTCAGGCTCTTGAACAGGGCGCCTGCCACGTTCCGGGTGGCGAACACGACGGTGGTCCTGGCGTGGAGGGACCTGGGGGCTTTCTTCCTGGACAGGATGAGGAAGCGGGTGTAGTTCCGGTGGTCGCTCTCGATGCCGGACTTGAGGACCTTCAGGCTGTAATCCGCCGCGGCCTGGGCGCTGGCGATGGCCGCGCCGTCCCGGATGTTCTCTTCTTTGATCATCTTGACGGCCCCGGCGGTGTCGTAGACGGGCACGGCTTTCACCCGTTTGAGGCTTCTGATGAACCGGTCGCACTGGGCGAGGGCCTGGGGGTGAGAATAGATGTTCCGGATGTCGCCGGGCCTCACGCCGGGGTTGACGATCAGGGTGTGGACGATCCGGAGCTTGATCTCGCCGACGATGTGGAGCCGGTGTTTCAGGAGGAGGTCGTAGTTCTGGTGGATGCTGCCGGCCAGGGAGTTCTCGATGGGGATGATGCCGCGCTGGCATTGGCCGGTCTCGACCGCGCGGAACACGGCCTCGAAGACGGGTCTGGGGGCCACCTCCACGTCGGCGTGGAAGAACTCGCGGGCGGCCAGCTCGCTGTAAGCGCCGAGTTCGCCCTGGAAGGCGACGGTGAGTTTTTTCAAGAAGTCAAACCTCCGTCAACACCCTGAGATGCGTTTCAACCGACCGCGCCAGGGCGTCCAGGTTGTAGCCGCCCTCCAGGAACGAGACGAGGCGACCCTTGCAGTGGTCGACGGCGATCAGCGCGGCCATCCGGGTCATGAACTCGAAGCCCCGCTCCGTCACCTGCATGGAGGCGAGGGGGTCGTCGCGGTGGGCGTCGAACCCGGCGGAGATGAGGACGAGGTCGGGGCTGAACCAGGTGGCCGAGGGGAGGAGCTTTTCGCGAAAGATCGCCCTGTACTCCTCGTCCCCGCACCCGGGGGGCAGGGGGACGTTCAGGGTGTAGCCCTCGCCGGGGCCGATGCCTGTCTCGTTGACCAGGCCGGTGCCCGGGTAGTGGGGGTACTGGTGGACGCTGAAGAAAAAGACGGTCGGGTCGCCCTCGAAGGCGTGCTGCGTGCCGTTGCCGTGGTGGACGTCCCAGTCGATGATCAGAATTCTTTTTAAGCGGTGCCGCTCTTGGGCGTAGCGGGCGGCTATGGCGATGTTGTTGAACAGGCAGAACCCCATGGCGCGACGCCGCTCCGCGTGGTGGCCGGGGGGGCGCACGGCGCAGAAGGCGTTCTGCGCCTCCCCCGAGGCGACCAGGTCGACGGCCTGAAGGCCGGCCCCGGCGGCGAGCAGGGCGGCGTGGCAGGAGGCCGGGACGACGGCGGTGTCGGCGTCGAAGCGCCCTCCGCCTTTCTCGCAGACCTCCTGCACGGCCTGGACGTAGTTGGAGTCGTGAATCTTCTCCACCCATCGGGTCTCGGCGGGATCGGGCGTCGCCCAGAGGAGGCGGTCCGCCAGGTCGCTCGACTCGACCCAATCCAGGACGGCGCGGAGGCGCTCGGGGTTTTCGGGGTGGAAAGGGCTGACGTCGTGTAAGAGACAGTCTTCGTGGTGGAGAAAGGCGGTGGACATGGTCACCTTATTCTTGAGGCTTCATCGTCATATCCCCCTCCACCCCGTCGGCGTAGTCCTTCTCGTCCATCAGCAGGGGGTGATACCGGTCCTCCACCCAGAGCCGGGCCTGGTCGCCGTAGTGGGGGCTTCCGGGGTGGCCGGACTGCCCGCCGGTGGTGGTGGCGCGGGCGCGGGCCGGGTCGGCCAGGTCCACGACCATGCGGTAGGTGGAGCCGCTGACGACCTCGAAGGGGGGGTTGAGGCTGAACCCGGCGTTGCGCACGGTGCCGGCCCCGCCGCTCGTCTCGAACGGGCCGAGGTCGAACAGGCGGGAGAGCGCGGCGCTGTGGCTGATGGGGTGGCGGAAGGTGACCGTGTGCAGCCTGCCCCAGCGCCACTGCGCCTTCCGAGGGCCGACCTGTTTTCGGAGAAAGGCGAGGGCGTCGGACAGGGCCGCCCGGACTTCGGCGGAGACATCGGTCCCCGGCGCGAACCAGTCGGACCGCTCGCCCAGGAGGAGCTGCCGGGCGATGTGGCCCGCCCGCTCGGCCACGAGGGGGACGAGGCGCTCGGGGAAGCGGGCCCGCGCCACGCGCCTGAGCCACTCGGTCCAGAAGGCGGAGAAGAGGGTCGGGGCGACGGCGTCGGTGGTGTACGCGCCGTTCCACTCAGACAGGAGCGCCCCGGCGTCGCGGAGGGCGCGGCCGGACCCCTGGGCGGCGATGCGCGCCAGGGCCGGAGCGAGGTCCTCGGCCCGGCCGTGGACCACGTCGGCGTGGATGGCGGCCACGTCGTCGGGCGTGAGCCGGGGGAGGGCCTGGATGCGCTTCCGGATGCGGCGGAAGCGGTAGCCGTCGGACCAGACACCATAGGCGGCGTAGGGGTGGTCGTCCCCGTGCGGGGGGTTGTTGGCCGTGGCCACCCAGTCGCGGGGCGGGTCGATCAGGGAGGGCAACTCGTCAAAGGAGAGGACGCCGTCCCACTCGTGGTCCGGGTCGTTCGCCGGACGGAAGCCCTTTGCGGCGACCCGGCGGCGGGGGACGCGGCCCACGACGTGGTAGCCGATCCGGCCCTCTGCGCCGGCGAACACGAAGTTGAGGATGGGCATGGGCCACTGCCGGAGGGCGGTCAGGGCGTCGTCCACGGACGCCGCCCGGTGGAGGGCGAGCATGGCCTCGAAGCCGGTGGTCGACTCGGCTCCCACCCAGCGCAGGGAGAGGGGGGACTCCGGGGTTTCGCCGATGGCGGGGAGGAAGTCGTTGACGACGGGGCCGCGCAGGGTGCGGCGGATGACGAGACGCTCAGGCGGCTGTCCCTGGACGGGGATGGTCTGCTCCTCGACCTCAAAGGGCCGCCACTCGCCTTTCTCCCGGTATTGCGCGGGGTCGGAGGGATTGACCGTCTCGACGTAGAGGTCCCGCGCGGAGGCCACGTGGTTGGTGACGCCCCAGGCCACGTGGCGGTTGTGGCCGAGGTAGATGCCGGGGGTGCCCACGAAGAAGGCGCCGACGGCGTCCATGCCGGGGCAGGTGATCTGCGCCTGGTACCACTGGCTGGGGTGGCCAAAGGTGTTGTGGGGGTCGGTGGCCAGGATGGGTCTGCCGGTGGCGCTCAGGCGGCCGCCCACGACCCAGTTGTTGCTCCCTTCGCCGGAGTCGTCCCCGCCGCTGGTGGAGGGGCCGGCGGAGGGCACGATAGTCTCCTCCCCGGCCTCGGGGGCCATGAAGGCGGCGAAGAGGTCGGGGGGCAGGTGGCGGGCGACGGCCTCGGCGAGCGCGATCTGCTCGATGCGGCCGGTGAGCATCCACCAGCGCCACTTCCAGGCGGCGACGGAGTCGGCGACGGTCCAGGGCCGCGGCGCGTAGCCCAGGAGGTCGAATTCGACGGGGAGGTCCTCGGCGGCCTCGCGCATCCCGGCGTTGATGCCGCTGGCCAGGGATTCGAGGACGAGGCGGACCTCGTCGGAGAGGTGGGGGACGGTCTGGTCGGCGATGCGCCCGATGCCGACGGTCCGCAGGTAGCGGTCGGAGGGGAGGAAGCGGGGGCCGAGGATCTCGGACAACTCCCCGCGGGCGAGGCGGCGGATGTAGTCGAGGCCCCAGAGGCGCTCCTGCGCCGTGACGTAGCCGAGGGCGACGTAGGCGTCGGCGAGGGAGGCGGCCTCGATGTGGGCGAGGCCCCAGGCGTCCCGGCGGACGCGGACGGGGGCGGAGACCGGGAGGCGCGCGGTCCCTTTGATGCGGGGGAGCTTGCCCTTCAGGTAGCGACGGCGGGCGGCGGTCAGGGCGCGGGGGGAGAGGCCGGAGAGGCGGGACGCCTCGACGGAGTCGATCTCGCCCTTCAGGAGGCGGAGGAGGATGGAACGATGTTCAGCGGAGAGGAGATTCATGAAGGCATGTCCTCAAGGAGAAGGTAGAAGGACAGATCCTCACCCCGGCAGGCGCAACCTGCCGGGGTGAGGGCCGGAATCACATCGCCACAATCTTTTTCATGCGCCGGGCCATCTCGATCTGGACCTCGCGGTCGCCGCCCACCTCGTGGATGACGCAGTCGTCGTAGCCGATGCCGCGCAGCTCCTTCACAATGGTCGGCCAGTCGGTGTCGCCGTCCATCAGGTGGACGAACTGGTGCTCGCGACGCTTGAAGTCCTTGAAGTGGACCTTCTTGATCCGCTTGCCCAGGCTTCTGATCCAGTGCTCCGGGAAGCCGTAGGCCATCATGTTGGCCGTGTCCACGTAGGCCCCGACGTGGTCGCTGCCGACCTCGTCCAGGAAGTCGCGCATCTCCTTCGGGCTGAGGAGGAACTTGTTCCAGACGTTCTCCAGGCCGATGGCCACGCGGCTCTTCGCGGCGACCGGCGCCAGCTCCTTCAGGATGCCGCGCAGGTCGTCCCAGGCCTGCTCGTAGGTCCCCTCCACGGTGAGCTGGCCGGGGTGGAGGAGGGTGCAGTCCACGCCGAGGAGGTTCCCGATCTCCAGGGAGCGGGCCACGCACCGCTTCTGCTTCTCGTGCTCCTCGCGGTTCCGGCTGAGGAGGCTGCCCCGATCCGCGTAGTTGGCGATGACGCTGCCGATCTCCACGCCGGCGGCCTTGCACTTCTGGCCCACGGCCTTCACCTCCGAGGCGCTCATGTGGATGTCGGGGTCGCCGCCCTCCCTGAACACCAGTTCGATGGCCTCGTAGCCGGCGTCCCTGCAGAGGTTGAGCGTGTCGTCGAGCGTCAGCTTGCCCAGGATGATCTGAGTGACTCCGATTTTCATGATGTGTGTCCTCCGTTTTGTTTTGATTTTCGGGTCGGGTTGCACGTTCAACCTCCGCCGTGGGCGGTGGCGGGTTTTTCGGACTGGAACAGGACGGCCCCGTCGGCCTTGAGGGCCGTGCCGCTGATCACGGACCAGGCCCGGATCGCCTTCCCCTGCCGGCGGACGAAGGCGGTCTCCGCGTCGGTCTCGATGCCGGAGGTCTTGAGGGGACGGCGAGAGGGGTTCAGGATCAGGTGGTCCGCGTAGCCCTCGCATTGAATGCGGAACGCCGCAGTCCGGGCCGTATCCGACTTCGCGCCGACGAAAGATAGGCCGGCGGACGAGACGGTGGGCGCGTCCCTGTAAGGCTCCAGGATCGAGGCAAAGGTCGTGGCCTGCGTCTTCCGGCGGACGAGGATGAGGGCGCGCGTCCCCCCCTCCTTCTTCGGACCCTGTCCGGCGATGAGGGTCCCGCGCTCCTCCCCGGACAGGCCGATGAGGCGGAGGCCCCGGCTGGCGGGCCGGTCGATCCAGTCCGCAGTCCAGGTCTCCGGCGTTTTGCCGGAGCGAATCCCCTCGATGTGCCGGTAGCCCATCCGGTCGGACAGGGGGCCGGTCTGAGGAGAGAGTTCCACCGGCGTCTCGAAGGCCCCGTCCGCGTGGAGGGACCAGTCGTAGAGACGCTCCTGATCGCCGGAGACCCGGTAGAAGTCCACGACGTAAGGGGGGATCAGCGCGATCGTTCGGTCCAGGCGCACGCCGTCGTAGGCGTTGTCGCAGTCCGCGCGGACGAGCTTGAGCAGGGGGCCGGCCTCAAAGGTCAGGAGACGACCATAGGACCGTCTACCGGTCCCTCTCCGGTAGAAGGGCTCGTCCTGGAAGTGGCTCTCGCTCGCGCCCTGCGGGAACTGTGCGGTCTCGTCCACGGTGACGGTGTTGTGGACGACGGTCTGTTTCGACCAGGTCACGTGCAGGGGCGAGTCGTAGCTGAACGTTCCCGGGTCGGGGGCGAGGATGGCCCCGCGGCCGTAGACGGTGATGCCGAGCTTGTCCGGATGGCCGTGCCCGCCGCCGTAGGGCCCGAAGGTCAGGTTGACCGCCGTGGCCTCCGTGTCGGCCGGGCTGCCGCGCAGGATGGCGTAGCCCGTCGAGGGGAACAGGGAGCAGCCGGCGGCGTTCAGGCCGGTCAGGCAGAACGGGCCGTCGGCCCAATCGAGCTTCCCCTCCGGCAGGTCGGGCGAAATGGCGACGAAGGCAGGGCCGTAGCCCCGGGACGGGAGGCTCTGAATGAGCGCGGCGTACTTCGGGTCCCGATACTCCCGATAGGCGATCTCATAGAGTTCTCCTGCGGTTTGCCGGGACTGCCCGGAGTCGGAGACCTGGGCGAAGCTCCCGTCCGGGAAGCGGTAGAAGAACGGGGCGTCGAACATCATCCGGAGGGACCGCGTCGTGTTTGGGGGGCCGTAGCCCCAGTGCCGGTCCCCGCCGAGAGTGTCTGTCTGGGATGGGACCTGAAGGTGATAGAGGTCCACGCCCGCGTGGCGCACGGCCTCGGCGAGCTGGACCAGGGCGTTCAGGGCGTAGTAGTGGTAACCGAGGGAGCGCTCCCAGAAGAGGCCGTCGGGCAGGATGTCATGGGCGATCTGGTGCGCGACTCCGTAATGGTACTTTCCGTCTTGGTAGGCCCCGTTCAGGGCGAGGCCCAGGTAGCCCCGGTCGCCGAGGCAGAGGCCCACAACGCCGAGGGCCGCGTCGTGCCAGGTCTGCCAGTTGCTGCAGGTCCGGTTGCTGCTGGGCAGGATGGAGGTCTCAATCGCGGCCCGGAGGAGGTCCTGCTCGATGTGCGCCCGCTGGGCATCGGTCATGACCCCTGAGGGGACGATCTGGTCATAGGCCCACGCCAGGCGGATGACCCAGTCCGACTCGTTCAGGGCCTGAGAGGTGGCCCGGCCCCTGGCGCGGTTGATGGGGTAGGTGCTGTAGACATCCGCGTAGGCCAGGAGGATGTCCCGCGCCCGCGCCGCATAGGCTGTGTCCCCGGTCAGGGCGTAGAGGATGCCCGCGTCGCGCGCCTGTGAGGCCAGACGGGAGTGGGCGCTGTTGGTCCCGGAGGAGGCAGGGGAATTCGGCCCGGCGCTCACGTCCGGTGGTGCGGGCACGACGAACGGCTTTGCAATGTCCCGGTCCCGGCTGCTTTTGAACCCGGCGTAGCGGGGGGCGATGCGGGACCCCGAACGGGCGATCTCCGCCTTCAGCGCCGCGATCTCCGCCGGGGTGAGGTAGACGCGGGGATGCTCCGCGAAGGTCGCCGGGACCGGAATCTCGAAGGCGGCGACGGATGCCGCCGGGAGGAGCGTCATCAGAGCGAGCAACGATAGACCAAGATACGGCATACAGACAAGATAATATCTGACCCCGGTCTGTGCAAATAAATTCCGGCGGGGGAGGAAAAGGGTTGACAGGGAGACAGATGGGGTTTTAACATGTAGGGGCGCGGTCACCGCGCCCCTACATCGTACGGAAACCATCAAAAAGGAGATCCTCATGACCGTCGACGTGATGTTCAAGGCCCCGGAGCCTTACCCGAACGGCATCCAGTTCACGGAGGAAGGGCTCTGGGTGGTGGACCAGAAGTCGGACCGGGCGACGCTCATAGACGCAGGGAGCGGCAGGCCCATCCGGTCGGTGGAGACGGAGTCGTCCAACACGAGCGGGTTGACGTGGGGGGATGGGGCGCTCTGGCTGGCGGCCAACGGGGCGTCGGTCCACCGGGAGGCGAGGCCGGCGGACGCGCCGAAGGGGATGGGGGAGATCCTGAAGGTGGACAGCCGGACGGGCCGGACGCTGGCCCGGTACCCGCTGCCGGGGGGCGGGGGGGTGCACGGGATCGAGTGGGACGAGGAGACGCTCTGGCTGACGACGCTGAAGTCGAAGACGCTCACGCGGGTGGACCCGGCGGACTTCCGCGCTTTGCACGTGATCCCGGTCCCGCTTCCGCGCGCCCACGGCCTGGTGCGGGAGGGGGAGGGGATCTGGTGCGTGCACACGAGCGACCGGGTGGTCGTCAAGCTGGACGTGCGCAACGGGCGGGAGTTGGACCGGATCGCCCTGCCTGCCCCGCACCCGGAGCCGCACTGTCTGACGGCGCGAGACGGACAGCTCTGGTACTGCGACGCCACGTCGGGGGAGATCTGCCGGATTGGGAGGTAGCTAGACCTCACCCACCCCCTTTCCCCCTCCCTCTCCCACTGGGAGAGGGAGGGGGCGCTCAGAGTTTTTCGCCAAGGCTGGGGGAGGGTGAGGTCTAGCTTACCACATCACCCGGAACTTAGTGGAGGCCACGGCCTGCTGTCCGCTCAGGAGGTCGGTCACCACCACCCGGAAGGCGCGGAGCCCCACCTTCTCCTGGGTTAGATCGAGCGTCAGGCGCTGCGGCTCCCACGGCCGAGCGCCCCGGTGGGTGTAAGACACGGCCGTCGTCCAGGCCGGTTTTTCCTGGGGGTCCTCCTCGGGCAATGCCTGTATCTGGTAAATGGTCTCATAGTGCGTGGCGCCGGAGGCGTCCCGGGTCAGGTTGTAGACTTCAAAGTAGAAGACCGCCTGTCCGCTCCGCTGGCAGCGCCCCAGGGGGTTGGGGAGGATCGTAAACTGCTCCCGGCCGACCGGCGCGTCCTCCCGCTCCGCGATCCGCCTGGCCAGGAGCAGATCGCTCACCTCCAGGGAGTCGCGGCCAAAGCGCCGCACCCGGAGGGAGTCCCGGAAGGTCCCGATGCTTTTTTTCGCCCGGTCCTCCGCCTCCGCCGCCAGGTGGTAGGCCCCCGGATGGAGCGTCAGGCGTTTGCCTGTCAGGAGATAATCCTCCCGGTCGTAGGTGACAGAAGGCATTCGCTCCGCGTTTCCCACCTCTTTCCGCACGGTGTCCCAGTCCGCGTCGAACAGGAAGAGGCCCTGCTGAAGGTCCACGGCCCGTATGCCGGGGCCGGCCTCCCGATGGGTGACGTGGTCCCCCGGCAGGGCGTAGTAGACCTCGACCCGCGTGCTGTCCCCCTCCGCCCGGAACTGCGCGATCTGGCAGGGGACCTCGTATCGCTTCCACCGGTAGGGGTCCGCGTAGTGTTCGGGAATCCGGGCGATGAGGGTAGAGAACTCGTAGATCGGGGATCCCCCTGCCCACGCGATCCTGAACCGGTAGGTATCCCGCAGGTCCGCGTTCTCGAACACCAGGGTGAAATCGTCGTAGGTCCAGGCCTCGATGCGGGGTTTGTACATGCTGGGTGTCATCCGCTTGTAGGCCAGCGCCTGTTGAGCCTCAGACGGCAGGTCCGTGCCCAGGTCGACCTCCGCCGGGCGCGCGGTCCGGGACTGGGGCTGGCCGTAGCGGATGTAGGCCTGACCTCTTTGGGTCTTCCAGCCCTCGATCCCCGTTATGGGTTCTCCGAACCGGAGGTTGGCGTAGGCCACCCGGCGGCAGTGCTCCAGCAGGCGCTCGTTCACGGGCGTGAGGAAGAGGGGGTCCCGGCCCGTCCAGAAGCGCCGGATGGCCTCCGGGTCGGGCAGGGCGTGGGTGCGCTCCCACGTCTTCCTGTCCGTCAGCATAAAGATCGATTTCATGAACGCCTGCTCCGGGGCGGACATCCGGGACAGCCCCTGGAGGTAGGCCCGGTAGGCCTTCTCCAGGTCGTTCTGTGACTGATAGCCCAGGCCGATGAAGAAATGGGCATCCCGGTCCTCGGGATGCCGCTTCAGGTGGTCCTCAAAAAGCCCTATCAGTTCCCTGGACATCCCCCCTTCGTGGTAGACCAGGCCCAGGAGCATCCTGGACGGACGGTGCTCCGGGTCGACCGTCAGAGCCCGGGTCAGGTAGCCGATGGCCCGCTCGCGATCCTCTTCGCCGAACCCCCTCAGGCTCATGTCGCCGGGTCCTCTTTCGGCCTCCAGGTACCACGTCATCTGCCACATCGTGTAGCGGCCGAGCCAGTAGAGCGCGAGCACGTGGTTGGGGTCCAGGTCGAGCGCCCGCTTCGCCTCGACTTCGGCATAGCTCCACCGGTCCCACATCCAGTAAAGCTCCGCATAGGTGACGTGATAGTCCGCGTTCTCCGGCTCCCGCTCGATGGCCCGCTGCAGCCAGCGCTCGGCGTTGTCGGGGGCGGTCACGTTCCATTCCGACATGTAGAGCCGGGCCAGGGCGTGCATGGCCCGGCCCGACGGGTCGTGGTCTATGGCCTTTTCAGTGAGCTTCAGGCGCTGTTTGAAGGATCGCGTCGTGTCCGTTGCCGCTGAGAGCAGGGAATCCATTGCCGCCGGGTCGCGCTTCCCGGCCCCGGCAGGCAGTCCCCAGGCCAGCAGCAGCAGACAGGCCAGAATCACAGGGCGCCCCATCGGAGATCGCCTCCTGTCAGCGTTCGAGTGCGAGTGAGCAACGGTCCGTCTCACGACGGGTTCGCGTTTTGAAATTTAGACTCCGGCTGGGGAGAAAAGGTTGGCGAAAAAAAGCGGCCTGTGGATGGTTTCAGGAGGAAATGGAGGCGGCAGAGGGGAGGTGGGAGGCGCGAGCAGTGATTCACTCCTTTTTGACAATCCGCAGGACATCTCCCCTCTGTATCCCGAATGCCGCGCTCGCATCCCCGCCGTTGACGGAGACCTCCAGCGCCTCCAGTTCGCCGTCGGTGCCGAAGATCGCCAGGGGCGCGCCGGGTGGGACGGTGTCGTAGCTGTCGGAGAGGGCGGTCAGGGTGAGGGAACGGACGGTGATTTCAAAGGAGTCCGCGCCGACGAAGGCCCTGAAGTCGGGTTCCGTGACGTTCGTGACGGCGTTCCCGAAGCGGTCGATGTGGATGACGCTGCCGGTCATCGTGTGACCTGAGACGGCCGGTCCGAGGTCGGGGAGTTGCGCCCAGTCCGGGGCAGGAGGGCCGAGGGCCGAGAGGGGGACGCCCTGCGCAATGTGCGCGGCCGCTGGAGCGAAGATGTCCCGGCCGTGAAAGGTCCGGCTGATCTCCGGCAGGGCGTAGCGCCGGTCTGCGATCTGCACGGCCTCCAGGACGCGCTCGCGGGCGCAGGCGCGGCTGAGCAGGCCGTTGTCCGGGCCGATGAAGGTGAAGCGCTCCGTCCGGACGGCGAGGGCCCGCCGCGCCCCGCCCACGCCGGGGTCGACCACGGCGAGGTGAATCGCGCCCGGAGGAAACCAGCCGCAGGCCTGGCTGAGGACGTAGGCGCCGGCCTGGATGTCCTGGGGCGGGATTTCGTGCGAGATGTCCACGAGGGTCGCTGAAGGGCAGAGGGTGAGCAGGATGCCTTTCATGGAGGCCACGTAGGCGTCGCGCGTGCCGAAATCGGTGGTCAGGGTGATGATGGCGCTCAATAAAACCTCGTTAGAAGGTTCAAGGTTCAAGGTTCCAACTTTGAACCTTGAACTTTAAAATAGTCCCCGCTCTTTGAAGCTCAGAAACGCCTGTTTCGCCACGATGAGGTGGTCCAGGACATCGATGCCCATGATCTGCCCGGCCTTGACCAGGCGGTCGGTCAGGTCCAGGTCGTCCCGCGAGGGGGTCACGTCTCCGGAGGGGTGGTTGTGGACCAGGATGACGGCGGCGGCGGCGCGTTCCACGGCGGGGGAAAAGACTTCACGAGGGTGGACTAAACTCGCATTAAGGCTACCGACCGAGACGTCCTCGCGGTGGAGGACCTGGTTGCGGGCGTTGAGGAGGAGGGCGACGAAGTGCTCTTTGCGTTTCTCCCGCAGGTCCGCCACGAGGGGGAGGACGTCGGCGGGCTTCGAGATGGCGGGCAGGATGCCGACTCCCCGGTTGAGGGCGCGCTTGGCCAGCTCGAACCCGGCCATCAGGGTCGCGGCCTTGGCCTGTCCGACGCCCTTGAGGGAGGTCAACTCCTGGAAGGTCAGGTCGAGGAGTTTCTCCTTCGGGTGCTTCCGGAGGATGGCCTTTGAGACCTCCAGGACGTTCTTCCCCTCGTAGCCCGTGCCGAGGAGGATGGCGAGGAGTTCCTCGTCTTTGAGGGCCTCCGGCCCGCGCGCGGACAGTTTCTCGCGGGGCATGTCGAGCTTCGCGAGGCCGGAGATGCCGGACTTGTTGTGGCGGTTCATCGTGTAACCTTTTGGCCTTGTTGTTGAGAGATGCCCCCACTCCCCCATCGTTCCGTCGGCCCATGCCGACGGGTCACCCATCCCCTCCACCCTTCACCGGGCGGGTCAACGACCCGCCCCTACAGGGGGATAGGCGGTTCTTGTAGGAGCGCGGCATGCCGCGCCCTGCAGAAAGGCGCTCCTCAAGCGCCGGAGGGGCTACCACCCAACCTGTCGCTCCCGCTGAGGTCACCCCACCTGTCGCTCCCATGAGGTCGCGACCCCGGCCACTGTTCCGCCCCGCTGTCGCGCCCCATGTTGTTTTGACAAGGCTACCCCCCCTTTCCTTCAGGAAAGGGGGGATGGGGGGATAGGTCTGCTCCCCCTCTCCCTGCCTGTCCTGAGCGAAGTCGAAGGATGGGAGAGGGGGCCGGGGGGTGAGGTCTAGCCTGCTCCCCCTCTCCCTCTGGGGGAAGGGGGGAGGGGTCTTCACTTCACGCTGTACTTCCTGACCGCCTCCAGGTCCAGCTCCACGCCGAGGCCGGGCTTCTGCGGGACGAGGGCGTGGCCGTTCTCGAACCGGATCGGCTCGATGAGGAGGTCGTCCTCGCGCAGGAAGTTGCCGACGATGTCGCTGGCGAGGGTGCAGTTGGGGGCGGCGGCGCAGGCGTGGACGTAGGAGGTGTCCATGATGCCGAGGTCGACGCCGGAGCCGTGCCAGACCGGCACGTCGGCGGCGTGGGCGATGTACGCGCACCGGACGAACTCGACCATGTTGCCGGGGCTGATGTTGAGGTAGTCCACGGCCTCCCGCTTGACGGCCTCAAACACCTGCGCCGGGGCGCCGAGGTGGAGGGCCACGGCGATGTTCATCTTCTGGCGGAGGAGGACGTACCAGTCGAGGTTGCCCTTGGGCACCGGGTCCTCAAAGACCTCGACGTTGTAGCCTTCGAGCTGCCGTGCGAGGCGGATGGCGTGGATGGGCTTGTAGAAGCGGGTGTTGGGGTCGATGGTGATCTTGAAGTCGGGGCCGCAGGCCTGGGCCACGGCCTTCACCCGCTCCACGTTGGGGTCCTCCAGGGCGCACTTGATCTTGATGCCGTGGAAGCCCTTCTGCTTCCCCTCCAGGGCCTTGCGGGCCAGGTCCTCGGGCGTGCGCCGGGCGGTCCAGTAGTCGACCAGGACGCGGTCGCGGTAGCCTCCGCCCAGGAGCTTGTAGGCCGGGACACCCCAGGCCTTTCCGGCCAGGTCAAAGACGACCTGCTCCGCCGCGCCGTAGGCGGCGTTCCTGGGGGCCACGGCGTGGAGGTCGAGCTGCCGGGGGTCCTTCCCGACGAGGGCGGCGATGGCCTGGTCAACAGCGGCCTCGGGGACGCCCCGCCCGGTCTCGCCGATGCCGACAAGGCCGTCGTCGGTCTGCGCCCTGAGGATGAACTTGGGGACCCGGTCGAAGGTGGAGAGGCCCTGGTCGTGGTCGAAGGCCGGGCTGTTCACGGTGTCGGGCTTCATGGGGACGACGACTTTGTGCTTGTCGATGCGGGTGATTTTCATGGGAGTTCTCCATTTAAACCTTGCTTTTGACCACGAGGGTTGCTAATATTTGCGTGAGATCACACTCTTCTGCACCAGAGGTCAAAGTATATGGAGGGTTGCGATTCACTTCCCTCCCATTCGCTCCGGCTGAATCGGATGTCGGTCAGCCGCCTGTTCCGGGGATCGATCCTCTTCGGCTGAAATCCGAGGCCCGAAACGAGGTCCAGGAGTTCCTCGCCGGAGGCCCCCGCTTTTTTGAGACCGAAAGGCCAGCACTCGATGTACAGCACGGCGTGAGGGTTGTTTCTGAGGGTCTCCCGCATCCCCGCGAGCGCCCGACACTCAGACCCCTGAATGTCCATCTTGACCAGGTCCACTCTCTGGCTTCCAAACAGGTCGTCTATGGCGACGGCCTCCGCCTCGGCCACTTCTCTCCCGCTTCTGTCGTCGTAGGTCCGGTGGTCCACGTTCAGGCTGCCGGATTTATACAGTTTCAGGGGGCCGGACCTGTCCGAGACCGCCAGCGGATAGATCGAGATGTTCTCTCTGTTTCGCGTCCTTTGCCGGAGGCGCTGGAAGTTGAGGGCTTCGGGCTCAAAGGCGTGGACCCTTCCGCCCGGCCCCACCATGTCCGAGAACAGGACCGAAAAGACGCCGATGTTGGCCCCCACGTCCAGAACGATTGAGCCCTGGCCGACGGCGCTCCGGATGAGTCTCAGCCCGAAGCGGTCGGCGTATCTTTTGTAGAGGTGATAGGCCGGCGCGTAGAGGCAGTAACCGTTGCGAAACAACCACTCGCCGAGCCTGAAACGGTTTTCCCGCGTCGGGAATCCTGTTTCGCAGGGTTGTCTCCGGTCGTTTTCGAGACCCATGGCGGCGTTTGACCCCAGGTGAAGTCCGCTCCTGTTGAAGTCCGTTTCAATTTATACCATCCGCGCAATGAAAGCAAAGTCTTTTTCTGCACCGGCAGGCGCGCTGTGAACCGCTATGAAAACCCCCCTGAGCCTCTCCCTCCGAGGCCGTCGTTCGCGGTCCGCGTCCTGGCGCCGTTTGCGCCGGCGGTCGCCGTGGCCGGGGGCGCCGGGCTGCTGGGCTGGCTGACCGGCGTGGACTGGATGGATCAGCCCATCCGGGCGCTCGTGCATCTGCACGTCGCGGGGCTGGGGATGGACCTGTACACGCTGGGCGTGGCGCGGCGCTGCCGCAGGCGGAAGGGGCCGGTGACTATCCCCTACGCCGGGCCGGTCCTCTTTGCCGTCCTGCGGCTCCTCCTCTACGGGGCCTGCCAGGCGAAGCTGAGTGCGCCGGGGTGGCTCTACGGGGTCTCGCCGACAGGAGTGATGTTGCCCCGCACAGGGCCGCTCCTCCTGATCGGGCTGTTCGCCCTGGTCTCCGGCGCTGTCACGATCTACGAGGGGGTGATGATCCGGATGGCGCTCTGCCCCTCTCCTGAAAAGCTCCGGCGGGTCGAGGCCCCTCCGGCGGACATGCCTGTGGGGCCGGAGTACACCTACGAGGTCCAGACGATCCTTCAGGCCCTGGGCTACTACGCCGGGCCGGTGGACGGGGTGCTCACGCAGGAGGTGAAGGAGGCCCTCAAGCAGTTTCAGGGCGAGGCCGGGCTGATGGCCCACGGGGGGCTGACGGCGGCCACGATCATCGAGCTGCGCAAGCGATGGGAGGCCTATCAGATCAGGGCGCTTCAGCGCCCTGCGGAGGGGCTGAGGGGGAAGGATGGCCGGGGCGTCTGGACGCGGATTCAGGACTGGCTCCGATGAAAGCGTTGACGGGAGAGGACATCGTCACCCGCGCCTCGGAGATGGGGATCTGTCTTTTGCTCTGCCTCGCGCCGCTGCTCTCCCGGTCTCCGGCCTGGGACATCGGGGGGCTTCTGCTGCTGGGGCTGGCGCTGGTCTTCTGGGGGGGGCTCCAAAGGCGGACCACAAGACCACTGACCACAAGACCACAAGACCAGAATACTCCTCTGCCGGTCCTGTGGTCTGTGGTCTGTGGTCTGTGGTCTTTCCGTCTGGAAAGGGCGCTGATCGTCGGCCTTTTCGCGTGGCTGGTCGCATCTGCCGCCGCATCGCCGGATGTCTGGAGGGGCCTGGGACACGTGGCGCTGCTGGGGGGCTGCGTGCTCTGCGTTGTTCTTAGCAGGGGGGCGATTGCTGCGCCCGGCCGGGGCCGGCGTCTGACCGGGGCCGCCGTCTGGGGAGGGGCCTGGGTGTCGCTCGTCGGGGTCGCCGAGTACTACGGCGTCTGGACCCCGGCGCAGCCGTATCCGGGGCGGGTCGTGGCGGCGTTCACGAATCCCAACGATCTGGGGGTCTATCTCTGCGCCCTCCTTCCGGCGGGCGCCCTGCTGCTGCTGTCGGACCTGAGGGGGTCCCGCAAGGCAGCCGCGCTGGTGGGGACTGTCCTGAGTTATACCTGTCTGCTGATGTCGGGGAGCCGGGGGGCGTGGTGGGCAGGGCTCTGCGCAGGAGGGGCTGTGGTGGCCGGAGGGTGGCGGATGGGCCTGGGGGGGGCGCTGTCGAGGAACCGGCGATGGGCGCTGGCGCTTTTCGTGAGCCTGGCCGGGGTCACGATTCTGTATTCGATGCCGAGTCCGTTCAAAACGCCGACGGCCGTGTCGATTCCGGATCGCTTCATGAGTTCCGGGGAGATCGCCCAGGGGATCGCCCGGCCAGAGGCGGCGGTGCGCAGCACCAGCGTAGGGCACCGCTACCTGATCTGGTCCGCCGCCCGGTCGATGATGGCCCGGCATCCGGTCCTGGGGGTGGGGCCCGGATTCTTCGACGAGGTCTACCCGGCGCTCCGGGATCGTCTCCTGCGCGAGGTGAGGATGTTTGATCAGCTCGACGCGGAGAAGAGAAGGGAGGATGTGCTGCACGCCCACAACGACTACCTGGAAATGGGCGCGGAGGTGGGGGCGCCGGGGCTCCTGCTGTTTGGGGCTATGATCGGGATGTGGGTCGCGAGGGCGTGGCGGCAGGCCCGAAGGATGGAAGGGGAGGAAGACCGTCTCGTGCGGCTCGGGTTGCTGGCCTCCGTGGCAGCCGTTCTGGTGGATGCCCTGGTCAGCTATCCCCTTCACATCCCCGCCGTGGCCGTGCTGTTCTGGTCGTTCCTGGGAATGGGGATGGGGAGAGAGACCTATCCCCCCAGCCCCCTTTCCTGAAGGAAAGGGGGAGCATATTTCTCCCCTCCCCTTTAGGGGAGGGGTCGGGGGAGGGGTCTCATCCTCCCCTGTCGTTGACGCGGATGACCACGACGGCGACGTTGCTGGAGTCGGCCCCGTCAAAGACCTGGAGCCTGAAGCGGTAGTCCCCGGCTGCCGGGGGGTGGAAGTCGGGGCGGGCGGTATTTTCTTTCGTGAGGGCCACGCCTGGACCGCTGATCTGCGTCCAGACGTAGGTCAGGTCGTCTTTGTCCGGGTCCACGCTCCCGGTCCCGTCCAGGGTCACGGTCCTGCTGTCCGCGTAGGGGACCAGCTGGTCGCGGCCGGCGCTGGCCGTGGGGGGGCGCTGGGTCACGCGCACGAGGAGGGAGTCGGTGCGGATGTTTCGCCCGTCCGTGACCCGAAGGCGCAGGAGGTAGGTGTCCGGGAGGATCGGGGCCTGATAGACGATCGAGATCGAGTCCTGAAAGACGCCGATCAGGGTGTCCTGGGGTGGGATGCCGGAGGTGCGGGGGTTCCGGAACTTGCCGCCGCTGCCGGCTGCGCCGCTCAGGGGGAGGGCCGTCCAGGTGAAGTCCAGCTCGTCGTTGTCGGGGTCGTTGACGAGGATGGTCAGGACGACCTCTTTCCCGCGCCCGACCGCAGGCTCTTTCCCATAATTGGTCATCACCTCATTGACCAGAGGGGGGCCCTGCCGGTCGAGGAGACTGCATCCGGCGGTCAACAGCGCGACGAGGAGAAAAAAGGGTTTTCGCATAGCGGGCTAAATTTACCATGTCACAGGGACTTTGTCAATTTTAACGATGGGGAGACCATGAACCGATCTGACGGCCTTGTGATCGCCCACGCGCCGGACCGCGTGGAGGTGGGGCGCGTGTTTCGCGTCGTGCTGGACGTACCGAAGGACCAGACACCGGTGAATGTCTCGGTACCGGCGTCCGTTGCGCTGGTGGACCGCACGGCCCCGGACCGGGCCGGGGAGACGATCTTCTACTTCCGGGCGCATCGCGCGGAGCGGGGGGCGAGGTTCCGGTTTGACGGCCGGAGCGCGGGGGCGGAGGTGGCCGTGGACTGTCTGGACCGGGCGGGCATCCTGGAGCGGCGGGAGCAGGGGGAGGTCCGGCTGCCGAGGCGCTGGCCGATCTGGGAGGAGGTGGACGAGCTGAAGGCGTCCCGCACGATCTGGCGGAGGGAGGACCTGGAGCGGGCGCTGGCGTGGGGCCGGGGGCACGTGGAGGAGGCCCGGAAGGTCCGAGAGGCGGCGGAGGGGTGGGTCGCGAAGTCGGACGGGGTCCTGTGGGACCTGCTGCCGAAGGCGGAGGTCCCGCGCTGGCACTTCGTCAACCTGCGCGTGGGCTGCCCGGTACACGGGGAGGCGATCTTCAAATACAGCGGCTACTACCCCTGGAAGTCGGACGTGGAGGGGATGCCTTATCGGGTGCAGTGCCCGGTGGGCGGGGAGTGGTACCCGTCCAACGACATCGGGGCGGACGACTTCACGTCCGGGGCGTACCCGGACGATGGGTATGGCTGCGTGAAGGGTGCAGTGAAGTGGGCGTTCTCGGCGGTCCATCAGA
>CAYRZX010000011.1:0-10226 GCA_964428665.1 uncultured Gemmatimonas sp. | reverse complement strand
GGGTATGGCTGCGTGAAGGGTGCAGTGAAGTGGGCGTTCTCGGCGGTCCATCAGAACGTCCGGGGCTACCACTTCAACACCGGGATCCGGACGCTGTCGGAGGCCTTCGTGCGGACGGGCGACGAGGCGATGCTGCACAAGGTCCGGGTGATGCTGCTGCGGATGGCGGACGAGTGGGCCTACCTGTCAGGGAAGGTGGAGGACCGGTTTCTGTACGGGGGGGACCACCTTCACTACATCCACCCCACCAGTCGCTCCCATGAGGTCGCGACCCGCTTCCCTGTGGAGCAGAAGCCCCGGTGGCCGATGCGGGTGATAAAGGTGGCGGACCTGAACCGGTCGGGGCTGATCAACTACTGCATCAGCCTGGCCGGGGACTTCGTGACGTATGCGACGGCCTACGACCTGGCCTGGGAGGGGATGGACGACGACCGGGAGCTGCTCACGCTGGCGCAGGCGAGGCTGGGCCTGAGGTCCGGGGAGGAGGTCCGGCGATTCATCGAGGACCACGTGTTTCGCGTGGGGGCGCAGACGGCCATCGACGGGGGGGCGCACTCCAACCTGCCCTACCCGCAGATGGGGCTGACGTATCTGATCCTGGCGATGAACTACCGGGCGGGCGTGCGGCTGGCGGACTGGCTCTGGAACGGCGGGGGGCAGATGCGCTACTGGGTCCCCAATTTCTTCTACCGGGACGGGGCGGCCTACGAGTCCACGGGGGGGTACAACGGGATGCACGTGGACGCCACGCCGCCCATCGCGCGGGGGCTGGCGCGTCTGGGGGAGCTGAGGCCGGAGGTCTACCGGGAGGCCGGGATCGGGAGGTTCGAGGCGGACCCGAAGGCGAAGATGCTCTACGCGCACCTGATCGAGCTGATCTGCATCGGGCGGATGTACCCGCAGATCGGGGACGGGGGGTACCAGCCGAGGCCGGGCAACCCGCCGCTCAACCGGATGTACGCGATGACTCAGGATCTGAGCACATTCGAGTACGCGTTTGAGACCTACGGCGATCCGATCTTCGTGCAGGCGCTCTGGGCCGGAGAGGGCTACGAGCCGGGGCCGGAGGGCCGGATGGGCCGGGAGGCGGTGGAGGCGGTCGTCCGGCGCGCGGGGACGGAGGTGGCGCTGGAGAGCCAGGTCTTCGACGGCTACGGGATCGCAGTGTTGAGGAGTAGGGGGGGGCAGGGAAGACGATCCGGTGAATCGTCCGGGGAAGGGGACGAGGCCCGCGCGCTCTGGCTGCGCTACGGGCATGCGCGAGGACACCGGCAGGACGACACGCTGGACATCGGGCTGTTCGCGCGCTGCCGGAACCTCATGTCGCAGCTCGGCTACCCGTTCTCGTGGGCCACGCACGGGGTGTGGGACGCGAACTGGCTGACGCACTACCGGGTGAAGGTGGCCGGGGTCGAGAGGGGGACGATCTACCGGGGGGCGCTCCGGTCGCTGTCCGTGACGCCGGGGTTCCAGGCCGCGCGCGCGGACGGGGAGGCGTTCCGGGACCTGGGGAAGGGGAAGGAGCGATATGTCGTGTACCGGGACCAACCTTACAGCCGGTGGGTCGCGCTGGTGGACGTGGATGACCGGGACTTCTACGTCGTGGATGTGCATCGCGCGCGAGGCGGGGACGAGCACTGGTGGAGCTTCCACGGGCCGCACGGGGAGGCGACGGTGGAGGGGCTCCGGGGCGTGGAGGCGTGGCCGGACGGGACTCCGGCGGGCAGGGACGTGGGGTACGGGGAGGTCCAGAAGCTGAGGACGGACGACGTGAGTCTGCACAGCCTGACCTATCTCTACAACTGCCGGCAGGGAGAGGTCGCCGGGCCGTGGGGGGCCGCGTGGAGGCTGTCCGGGGACTCGAACTTAGAGCTGCGGATGCGGCAGCTTGCGGAGGACGGGGAGGTGATCGTGGGGGACGGCAAGCCGCCGATCTCGTCGAAGGAGGACCCGCCCTACCGGCTGACCTGGACGCTGGCCCACCGCAGGGGGACGGCCCCGCTGGCGTCGCAGTTCGTGACGCTGATCGAGGTGGCGGAGGCCGGGCATCCGGTCGCGCGGAAGGTCGAGCGCCTCAGAGTGAGAGGCTCCGGGACGTTTGAGCCGGTGGCCGTGCGGGTGGAGACGGCGCGGGGGACGGACCTGGTCGTGAGCGCGTGGGAGGCCGGGGGCGTGACGCCGGAGGAGGGGGACTGGTCGTTCGACGGGGAGTGGGGGTTCGCGCGCGTCGGGGCAGAGGGCGTGGAACAGGTGAGCGTGACGGGGGGGCGGCATTTCGTGGTGGAGGGCGTGGGGATCGCAGAGACGGCGGGGGCGTTCACGGCGAAGGTGGTCGGCGGGGATTTTAAGGAGCGGGAGGTAATTCTGTCGGGGGTCCCGCAACCTGTGGAGGCGGTCGTGGGGCAATATGTGCGGTTCGACAGCGAGAACCGGTCTTCGACCTACAAGGTCCTGAAGGCGGAGAGGGTCGCGCAGGGGGTGCGGCTGACGCTGGACGTGGACGTCCGCATCAGCGAGGGGACGGCGGACGGGTTCGAGGACGGGGCGATCATCAGTTACGTCCACTTCCCCCTGGCCGGGTTCCGCTACGACCACGGGGCGTATCTGAGGACGGCGGCGGGGGAGATGTTTGTGCTGGACCACATCGAGCCGGACACGGTGGCGAACATCGAGAGCGGGCTGCAACCGCAGAGCCGGGTTGTGCTGTCACCGGTGGATGGGAAGGATGCGCCGGCGAGCCGGCTCCGGGCGGCCTTCGAGGCGGGGAAGGCGTTCGTGATCTATGACATAGGGGTCGGAGACCGGGCGACGTTCACGCTGACGGCGTGGGTGCGGCGGCCCTCCTTCGACTCGCTGGCGCTCGCTCAGGACAGGCTTCGACTCGCTGACGCTCGCTCAGGGCAGGCGTGGGAGGGGTTCGTGGGGCCGGGGACCGTGCTGGCGTTCGGGAGAGGGGTGTCGGGCGTTGCGCAGGTGTCGCGGGGCGAGCGGGCGTGGACGCTGCCGATCCTGCAGGACGGGTCGGGGCTGAGCCTGGTGGACCTGGGCGAGGCGGGGATCGGGATGGGGCCGGTGCGGATCGCGTTGAGGACGCGGTGAAGGATGGCTATTTCTGTCCGGCAGGAGAGCAGCCCGGTCGAGGAGACGGCGCAGGAGCGGGTGACGCTCCGGGCGTTCGCGCTGGGGCTGGCCACGATCGTGGGGATGTGCCTCTACGCGACCTATTACGGGCGGGACCTGATGAAGAGCTTCCTGCCCGTGACGGCGCTGCTGCCGCTGGTCGTCTGGGTCGGGGTCAACGCGGCGCTGAAGCTGACGGTCCCCCGGCTGGCGCTGTCCCCCACCGAGGTCAGGACGATCTTCGGGATGGTCTGGATGGTGGGGACGGCGCCGGCGGTGGGGTGGGCGGGCTACCTGATCACGGACATCTCCGCGCCGGCGGCGTTCTCGTCCCCGGAGAACCGGTTCTGGGAGGTCGTGGGGCCCTACCTGCCCCGATGGCTGTTCCTGGAGCGGGGGGCCGTGGAGGTGGAGCGGCTCTACTCGGGGCTGGGGCCGGGGGAGTCGATCCCCTGGGGGGACTGGCTCACCCCTCTCTACTGGTGGTTTTCGGGGACGCTGGCCGTGGTCCTGGCGGGGTTCTTCGGCAGCGTCCTGTTCTACCGGCAGTGGGCGGAGCGGGAGCGGCTGACCTTTCCTCTGGCCACGGTGCCGCTGGAACTCCTCCGGGAGTCTGACGGAAATCGCCTGCCCGATGTGTTCAGGACGTGGGCGTTCTGGGCGGGGTTCGCGTGCACGGGGGGGGTGATCTTCTGGAACATCGCCGGGTATTTCATCCTCACGCTGCCCCGGATCACGGTCTACGACTCCTACCTGACAAAGGCGGTGCACATCGGCCGGCACTTCCCCACGCTCTACCTGCGGGTGCAGCCGCTGCTGATGGCGCTGGCCTACCTCTGTCCCCTGAACATCCTCCTGAGCTTCTGGGTCTTCTTCGTCCTGAACATCTTCAAGCAGGGGCTGATGAACCGGACCGGGTTCAGCGTGGGCCTCCAGGGGCAGGCGGCGGGGCCGGGTGAGATCGCGATGCTGGAGTCGCACGGGGCGCTGGTCGTCCTGGTGGCCTGGTCGGTCTGGGTGGCCCGGGGACATCTGAGGGAGACCCTCCGGAAGGCCCGCTCGCGGCTGCGTTCGGAGGACGACGGGGCGCCGGTCTCCTACCGGGTGGCCTGGGCCGGGCTGCTGGGGTCGGCGGTCTTCCTGATGGGCTGGCTCGTGGCGACGGGGATGCGCCCCCCCACGGCCCTGGCGCAGCTGGCGCTGATGTTCGTGATCTACTTCGGGGTGGCCAAGTATGCGGCGGCGACCGGGTTTGTGTTCCTGTCTCCGCCGGGCGAGAAGGGGGGGCCTGTCCTGCAGGCGCTCTGGGGGACGTCCAGCTTCCCGGCCGGGGACCTGACGGGCATCATGATCCTGAACCGGGGGGGGCTGGCGGCGCATTCGAGCCGGATGCTCTCGGTGCCGGCCATCCCTCACTTTTTCCGGCTGGTCGGGGGGGCCTTCCGCCGCCATCCGCTGGTGGTCGGCGCGCTTCCGGTCGCGCTGCTGACGGCCTCCGTGGCCGCCTGCGGGGCGCAGCTCTATCTCTGCTACACGCAGGGGGGGATGAACGCGGCCTACCTGTACGACTGGGAGGTGATGCTGGGGCAGGTGTCGGTCATCGAGGGGACGGGGCCGACCTTCTTCGACGCGCAGAAGCTGACGGTCTGGGTTTCCGGCGGGGCGGAGGCGGGCCTGCTGACGTGGCTGGGGTCCAGGTTCGCGGCGTGGCCCCTCCATCCGGTGGGGCTGGCCTTCCCGAACCACACCTACGGGTTCGCCGTCTTCCTGGTCTGGCTGTTCAAATCCCTGACGCTCCGGTTCGGGGGGGTGGGTCTCTACCGGCGCTCCCTGCCGTTCTGGTACGGGGTCGCGGTGGGCTACCTGGTGGGGGTGGGGGCCTCCAGCGTGGTGGACGCGATCTGGTTTCCGGGGGCCGGGCATTTCGTGCACGGGTGGTGAGGGATCGGACCCTTCAGAAAAAAATCTTAAAAAAAGCAAGTTTTGGAAGGCGTTCTGCATCTATACTATTGAAGCCCGCAGGTATCCAAGTATACATTCCTCTCAAACTCTCCGCATTTAACCGCTTTTCAAGCCTCTTGCCCGGCGCCTGGCAGGTCTTCACTGCCGACACGTCCGGTCTTCCATCAATCCCAGATCGCCCTCCGAGAGTTCGTATCCGCCGTCGCGCGATCCCGTCGCTTACCTGGAATCATCCGTTGCCAGTCTCTCCCTGTGGCGTCCGTCCAGGATTTTCAGGGTTTGATCAGCATGTCCCCATCTCCGAGAAATCGTAAGCCTCATGACATGAACGAGACGGACGAGCGGCTTGTCCGGCAGACCCTCAACGGGGATCGCAGCGGCTTTGACCGGCTCGTGAAAAAGTACCAGGGGGCCGTGTACGGGCTTGCCTATCACTGGACGAAAAACTTCGCGGATGCCCAGGACCTCACGCAGGAGGCCTTCTTCCAGGCTTATGAGAAACTGGATCGACTGAAAGACCCCGGCAGGTTTGCGGGCTGGCTTCGGGGGATCACCACCAACCTCTGCCGCATGTGGCAGAGGGGCCGGTCTGACAGGGTGGAATCGCTCGACGCCCCGGGCAATCGGAAGCTGCTGGACGAATTGCCGCATCCTGCGGACCAGCCGGGGGAGGCGCTGGAGGCCAGGGAGAGGCAAAAGGCAGTTGCGGACATCCTCGCCCGGCTGTCGGACAGGGTCCGTCTGACCGCCACGCTCTTCTACATCGACGATCTCTCCTACCGAGAGATCAGCGATTTCCTGGGGGTCCCGGTCACCACCGTGGAGAGCCGGCTCCACAAGGCGAAGCAACACCTCAAGAAGGAGGCCATTCAAATGGTCGAAGATCATCTCGGAAAACAGAAGGTCGATCCCAGGGTCGAGTTGAAGGAGGCGTCAGGGTTCCTGCACGTCCACGAACAGGGCTATGGATTTCTGCGCCCGGTTGCGAACGCGCCCCTTTCCCCGGACGATCTCTATATCTCTCCACGGCAGATTCAGAATTTTCACCTGAAGCCGGGAGATTTCATCCAGGGGAAGGCCCGACCGCCGAAGGGCGACGAGCGCTACTTCGCGGTTCTGAAGTTCGAGCAGGTCAACCATAAACCGGTGGAGGTGTCTTAGAGGCTCTCTAAGGGACTCGTTTCCGACGGGAAGTCTATCCCCGCCTCCCCGCGCCGGTTGTAACCCTCGTCGTCTCCGTGGTAGCTCGGCACGCCGGGCCGCAGACTCAACCCGAGCAACTGCCGTTTCATCGGGTCGGTCGTATGCAACAGGTCCGCCGGCAGGGGCTGCGTGAAGTAGTTGTCCATCCGCTTGATCCAGTAGCGCCCGAAATAGGCGAACAGCCCAGCCCGGTCCTTCCCGGAGCGGTTCCGGTCCCCCGTGTGCCACAGCGCCGCGTCGAAAAAGACCGCGCCCCCCGCCCGCACCGACACGCGCACCTCCCCCGGCAGGGGGTCCGCGTCCGGCCGGTCCGGCCCCTCCTCTCGTCGGTGGCTCCCCGGCAGCACCCGCAGCAGCCCCATCTCCTCCGTCATGTCCTCCAGGTAGATGCCCGTGTTGATGGACAGCGTCTTGTTGCAGACGAACGTGACGTCCCGGTGCCAGCCCACCTTTCCCTGATCCGGCCGGGCGATCAGGAGGTCCAGCGCCAGCAGTTGCACGTCCTCCCCGATCAGGTCCCGCTCCGCCTCCACCAGCGCGGCCACGTCCAGCACCTCCCGGAACGCCCGCCTCCGGAACAACACCCGTTCGTGCCAGACGCGCCGGCCCACCTCCGGCGGCTCCGAGGCCATCAGCGCCCGCGCCCCCGTCGGTAGCCCATCGTGCGGATCAGCGGGGTGTTCGTCATCGCCGTGCGCGCGATCGCCTGCTTCATCCGGCGCGCCTCGCTCGCCCAGTTGTCCGGGTTTAGCTCGCATTTGCCCAGGTTTGAGTCGTAGCCCGTCACCGTAAAGCCCCGCCGGGTGACCGTCTCCACCACGCGATCGTACTCGGCGTCGGTAAGGTCATCCACGTTCTTCCCGTCCACGGCCCGCAGTTCGACAAATTTCACGCCGATCTCATCCAGCGCGTCCAGGCCACGGTCCAGGTTCCAGTCCTTCGTGGGTTCGTCGTTCACACCCGTAAGCCGCACCATGTTCGCCTCCTTACCTGCCGACAATGAGTGAGACGCCTCCCGCACTTAGAAATCAGAAATTGAAGAACAGCCGCAGCCGCTCGTCGCCGTGGCGGAGGACCATTTCGCCGCTGCCGTAGGCGGAGAGGGCGAAGGGGCTTTCGACGAGTCCGTAGTCGCGCGTCTGCACGGGCTCCCCGGCCACAGTGGGCGGGATGTCCCAGCCGGTGACGAAGCGGCCGATGGACGGGGAGTCATAGGCGACACGCCCCCGGTCTGAACGGACAGCGGCAGACTTGAGGGCGGCGACGAAGGCGTCGAAGTTTTTCCAGTCCGCCTCCCGCCCGCACTCCACGATCCAGGTGTTCTCCTTCGCCGGGCAGATCAGCTCGCGGCCCGCGTACTGTCCGGAGTTGCCCAGGGTCAGGCCGTTCTCCGACCAGATCCCCAGGTAGCCCCGGTTCTTCCTCGCGAAGGCCCAGTTCCCCTCGAAGCGGACCTCATCGAACCGATCTGGCTCGAAGAAGGCGTGGGTCATCCAGGCGTCCTCGGTCAAGCGCCAGGTGAGAGACGTGACATTCCGGCGCTGAATGACGCGCGGGAGAACGGCGTTCCCGGACCAGTAGTCGGGGCGGAATCCGGCCCCTTCGCCCGAGGTGTGGGGACAGGAGAAGAAGACGACGGTCTTGTCGTCGAACGTGACCTGGGCGACGTTGGAGGAGGAGTCGTACTCCGGCCTGCGGTAGTCCTGCACGCCGGACATCAGGTAGTCGGGCGTTCGGTAGACGACGAAGTTTGCGGACGGGACCGGCCCTTCCAGCGTCCCCTGCTGCTGGCGCGATTCGGCGACCGTCTCCCGGTCTTCGGCGATCCGGGCGATCAGCTCGGGCAGGACGTAGCCGCTGGAGGCCAGGCACACGGGCGCCATGCCGGCCCCTCCGTCGAGGTTGCCCTCCCCGAACAGGAGCCAGCAGGTGGCCGAGGTCCACTCCGTGTCGGGATGGATCAGGTTGACGGCGTAGCTTCGGGCGTGGGCGGTGCCGAAGACGCCGTGGAAGGTGTCGGCGGCGAGGTTGAAGAAGAGGTAGTGGAGGACGTTGCGGGTGAGCTTGCGAAGCTTGATGTCCTCCGGCTGCGCGAAGTCGTGGAGGTTCAGCAGGGCCGCGATGTTGGCCGGGTAGTAGCTGTTGGAGTGCCACTCGTCGAACCCGAACCGGCCGCGCTGGCGGAGCCACTCCATCAGGAACATCCGGGCCTTGGTGACGTGGTAGAGGCCGCGCTGGCGGCTGTTCGTGAATTCGTCGAGCGGGAAGAGTTGTCCGCTCAGGAACTCGGCGACGTGGAACAGGAGGCGGTGGTTCTCGGACCCCATGTACATCACGTCGTCGCCCGGCTCGTCGGCCCAGTAGCGGAAGCCCAGGACCGTGTCCCTCATCCTGGCCTTGATGGGCTGGGAGAGGCGGTTTTTCGTTCGGTCCCAATAGAGCAGGCGCAGGATGGCCTGGATGACGAAGTCCGAGGTGTCCTGACGCCGGGCGATGAAGTCGCAGGCGTAGCGGATGACCTCCTCGTCGATCCGGTCGTAGCGCCCCAGGGCGTAGGTCGCGACCTGCCGCCAGATGTCGTGGACCTGAAGCTGGACGAAGCCGAGACGGGCGTCCACGCTGCGGTCCTCCGGGGGCGGCGCCGCGTTGTGCTCCAGCGTGGCGCGCCTGCGGGCCTCCATCTTTCCGTAGCCCACCGTCGGGGGCGTGAGGGTGAAGACCGTGAGGTTGAAGGAGGTCGACGTGATGAGGCGCCCGCCATCGTCGGTGAAGTCGCAGGCGAGTTCGTAGCCGCCTTCGGTCAGGTCGCTGCCCCGGCAGAGCGCGAACAGCCCCGCAACCTGCGGCTGCAGGCGCATCGTCTTGATGGCCTCGCTGCCCCGCATCAGGCGGCACGTGAGGTTCGCCTTCGAGGTCAGGGGACAGTCGAGCTTGACGCCGATGGGGTGGTCCTTGTAGAAGATGTCCCGCTCGAGACGGAGCGCCCGCAGGTCGGCCTCCACGGCCTCGCGTTCCTCCTGAGAGACGCCGCCGGGGAGAGGTGTCGAAACATCGAGGTCTCCGTCGCAGGTGAGGCGGATGTTGACCTGCGCCATGCGGCCGACCCGGAAGAGGCCCACAGTGAGCAAGTTGTCACCCGCTTCAAGGTCGGCGTCAAAGGAGAAGAGGCCCGCCGCGCGCCTTCCCGCGGCGGTTTCGGTGTCGAACACGGGGGCGCCGTTCACAAAGACGCGCGCCCGGGACGAAATCCGTGTGAGCAGCTCGAAGTGTTGCCGGGCCTTCTTCGCTGAACGCACGCGCGTGGCCAGGAGGACGGCCCCGAAGTGGTTCGAGAGGTTGTAGCGCCCCCACCTGAGGACGGGCTCGGGACGGCGGACCAGGTCCCAGCGGAACTCCTGTCCGGCAAAGGACGCGGTCTCGCCCTCCCGGGGAGAGGACGTGAGGAGGCCGTCGGCCCCCTCGACGAAGCGGTTCAGGACAGACAGGCCGTTGTCGGCGCCGTTGCTCTCGTGGAGCGAGAGTCCGATGACCTCGGCGCTGACGTCGCGGTAGACGGGGCCGAGGACGAGCCAGGGCTGGATGACCTGACCGGCGGGGACGGTTCGGCGAAGGGCGGCGCTTGCGTCCATGGCGGTTTTCCTGACGGCGGTGGCGAACAGAGGAGCGCCCTGACGCTCGCGCCGAACCGGGTGAAGGGCGCTGTCCGGGCGCGAGGGGGCCTGCGCGAAAGCGTCGGCGGCGAGCAGGCAGAAAAAAACGAGTGGGACGGCCGAAGATTTCAGCATTTCACGGTCCATACCAGATTCCCCTGATGGTGAATTCGATCGTGTCCTTCGAGATGGGGTTGAATTTTTTCTTGATTGTTCCTTGAAGATACATATAATATAGAGGCGATAAATGGAATTCTCAATGGCTAAAAACCCTTATTTTTTGTTCAAGCG
>CAYRZX010000010.1:32981-42523 GCA_964428665.1 uncultured Gemmatimonas sp. | reverse complement strand
CGTCCATGCGATAGGAATACTGGACCTCCTCATCCGGCGTGGCCTTCCAGGGATCAACACCCTTCCAGGCCAGCGTGGTGTTACCTGGCTGGGAGACCTTGTCCAGAAACAGGGTGATCTCCGTCTCCGGCGGGACGGCGTCGGATGCGTGGCGAACCGTGTGGAGGAGCCCCGCCCTGTGCTTGGGCGCGCTGTTGATCCAGAGCGCCCCGTCCCGGGATTGCTTCAGCGATGCCCCTTCACCCATGTTCAACTTCGGGGGCAGGGCGCGCCTCGTCCACGTCCGTCCATCGAACCGGCTGACCCCTGCCCCTGTGACCACATAGACGCTGCCGTCTGCCGTCTGAAGGATGTCGGCCACGCGGTTGTCCGCCAGCCCGTCCCGCACATCGTATTGGGTCCATTTCTTTCCATCGTAGTGAAACGCGCCGTAGGGCCGGGTACCGACCCAGAGGTCGCCTTTCGGGGCGGTATACACTGCATCTATGATTGATGCGAATTCTTTCGGCTCCGTGACCGCCGTCCATCCCTGTCCATCGAATCGGCGCAGGCCGAAGGAGTCGGTCCCGAGGCCCCCGACCCAGAGGACGCCGTCGGCGGTCTGCCCGATGCCGTAAACGCTACCCGGCACTTCCGGTGGCGCGTAGTGCGTCCAGGCTTGCCCTGAGCCTGCCGAATGGGTCCTCCCGTCGAATCGGAGCAGACGCGCAACCTGACCCACAGAGACCGAGCTGAGCCCCGTCCCGAAATAGAGGCTGCCGTCGGACGCCTCGTGGATCGCCCGGCCAATCTGCCAGGAGAGCCGGGGGTGCGTCTGAAGGGACCACCGCTTCCCATCGAACCAGGCCGTGGCCGCGGTGCTGTCGTGGCTCCCCGCAGCCCACACCTCCCCCTTCCGCGTCGCCATCAGCGCCACGGGGACGTCCATCAACCCGTCCTCGACCCCGTAGCGTGTCCATCCCTGCCCCACACGGCGCACAACGCTGCTGTCCTGAGAGACAAACCACTGCGCCCCGTCGGGCGTTTCGCACTGGAAGTTCAGGCCCTCGCAGGTCGTCCACGTCCCGAAGTCCAGCCGGACCGCCTCCTGGCCCTGTCCGATCATCCACAGCGCCCCGTCAGACGCCTCCAGGAGGCCGGCCACCCTGTTCCCCGGCACCGGCGCCTCGGGCGTCCGGTAGACCGTCCAGACCCCATTCCGGCAGGCGTGCAGGACGCCGAACCCGCCGCCGACCCAGAGCGTCCCGTCCTCTGTCTCCAGGATGGACATGTTGTGGTTGTCCCCGCCCATGTCACTCAGCCGGAAGTTCGTCCAGGCTTGTCCTGAGCGAGCGTCAGCGAGTCGAAGGGCCTGCCCTGAGCTTGTTGAAGGGCCTGCCCTGAGCAGGGAGGCGGGTCGCGGAGCGACAGGTGGGGTGGCGGCGGTATCTTGCCGCGCAGTCGAAGGGTCGAACCGGTTCACGCCCTTGTATCCATGAGCCGAGACTGCCCAGATGGCCCCATCCCGGGTCTGAAGGATACGCGACGCCCCTCCGTCTTCGCTGATGTCCAGGCCGTCCGCCCCTGTGTAGAGCCGCCAGGCATCGACATCGCCCGGATTCCGAATGTCACAGTGGACGATCGCATCGCCCAGCGCGAACCAGATTGCCCCGTCCCGGTCTTCATAGACATCGAAAACCCGGAAGTCCCGGAAAAAGCCTTCTACCTGCTTCCGTGTGAGGGTTGCCTCGAACGGCTCGGGACGGCCCTCCCGCCGGACGGTCAGCCTCACCGACGTGCCCGCAGGTCCAGGTCCGCCCAACTGACCCGCAGCGACACGGGACTGTCCGTCCACCGACAGGATGCGATCCCCTGTCCGCAGCCCTGCGCCCTCCGCAGGACCTCCTGACGTCAGCGCCTGAATAACCAGGGGAGCGCTTCCATAAGTTGTATTGATCCCTCCGACCGTCACGGCGCCGCTCCCCCCCGGCCACGGGAGGGCCGGGGCCGCGCCATCCGGCACGATGGAGAGTCGCAGGCCGGGCATCAGCGTCCGCAGCGCAGCGCCCCTGTCTTCCGTCGTATACAGCGTCGCCCCCTCCCGGCCCAGGCGCAACGCGCCCCATCCGGTCCCCGCCCACAGACTGCCGTCTCTTGCCTCCAACAAATCGGTGACCATCCAGGGCAGTGCCTGCCCTGAGTCTATCGAAGGGTCGCCCTCGGGCGGGAAGACGCGACGCCACTTCCCATCCCGGAACCGGCTGATGCCCAGCGGCGTGCCCGCGTAGACGCCCCCGTCCCTTGCCCCCAGCAGCGCGACTACCGGAGACCCCAGGATGCCGTCGGCCTCCGTGAATGCCGTCCACTTCACCCCGTCGTAGCGCCGTGCGCCGTCCTCCACCCCGAACCACATGGCCCTGTCCTTCGCCTCGGCTATACACCGCAGGCCCAGACCCTTGAGTTCGGGAAAAGAGCGCCACCGCCAGGGCTCCAGGACAGGATCAGGGTGGACGGGCGTGTAAGGGCGGACGGCCCAGGCGGGGAAATTGAAGAATGAAAATTGAAGAATGAAAAAGGCGAGGAGACCTATCCCCCTAACCCCCTTTCCTAAAGGAAAGGGGGAACAGATCTCTCCCCTCTCCTTCAGGAGAGGGGCCGGGGGAGAGGTCTGTTTGGGGCCGGGGGAGAGGTCTGATCTATCAGGCGTTTTCATAACAATTCTATCCGTCGGAAGCACGGCTTCTGCAGTCCCAGGATTCCTTCAGAAGTACTGACGATTTAACGTCTGACCGTAACAACCGCCTCTGAGTGCGTCCTCACCTCTCGCTCCAGACGTTCCGTCAGGGCATCGGTAGCCACGTCCAGATCATAGTCCATCTGTAACCCCAGCCAGAACTGTGGAGAGGTTCCAAAATATCTCGCCAGCCGCAACGCGGTGTCCGCCGTGATCCCCCGCTTTCCAAGCACAATTTCATTGATCCGGCGGGGAGGCACGCCGATCTGAAGCGCAAGCCGATTCTGGCTTAACCCCATGGGCTTCAAAAATTCTTCCTGCAAGACCTCTCCCGGATGAACCGGCGCCAGTTTTTTTCCTTTCATAGCTCGCCTCTAGTGATAATCGACAATTTCCACGTCGTAGGCATCCCTATCCTGCCACCGGAAGCAGATGCGCCATTGATCGTTGATCCGAATGCTGTGTTGACCAGCCCGGTCGCCATAGAGCTTTTCCAGATGATTCGCGGGCGGGACTCGCAAATCCTGGAGCGTAGCCGCCCGGTTCAGCATCCGCAGTTTGCGCAAAGCCACTGGCTGGATCTGCTGGGGTAACCTGGGGGAACGCTCCCGGCCAAAGATCCGCTCTGCTTCCCTGTCTTTGAAGGTTCGGATCATCGAGAATATATAACGATTCCCGTTAAACGTCAATCGTCATAAGAATCATGGAAGTCTACCAGGCCTGCGCGAGGATAGAGAAAGAGGGGTGAGGATCAGCTTTTACCGCACCGTCACCGTCAACCGCTGCCCCTCCTTCACCTCCACCCTTTCCTCCAGAACCACCTCGACCGTGCCCTTCTCTACCATCCTGCACGTCGCTCCGACCGCCCGGCCGTCCAGCCTCGCTGTCGCCTTCCCACCACTTCCCTGTACTACCAGACTCCTCAGCGCCACCTTCCCATAGGCCACCGCCACGCTCACCGTCTGCCCCCCCTTCGCGACCTTCTGCGACAGCATTCCCCACCCTGACCCCGTCGTGAACGCGCATCGGAAGTCCTCCGGCGAGACCCTCGGCGCGAGCCGCATCCGGCCCTCCACCGCCGAGTAGTGGTATCCGCACAGCGCCAGCAGGACAGACCAGCTCGACATCGCCCGCGCGTAGTGGTGCCCGCACTCGAACTCGTCCCACGGGTTGCGCCTCGTCCCGTCGTGCCGGTCCCGCGCCCCCTTCACCACGGCCAGCCCCTCCGCCACGCGCCCCTCATAAATCAGGTGCGCCGCCACGTGGTACTCGATCCCTGTCCAGACCTCGTCCGAGTACACGAACGGCAGACTCGGTCGATTCCCCTTCGGCCAGGAGCAGAGCAGCAGTCCCGCTTCATCGTTCAGCGCATAAATCCGCTGCACGTTGCTGAACCCTCCGATGGGCCTTCGGAAATTGTATCTAAAAATACTCTCCACCGTCCTGCCCACCCGCTTCGGGTCGAGCACGTAGCCCAGCCCCGCCACGTGGCAGGCCCACTGTCCCAGCAACTGGTCCGACAGGCACCCCTCCCCGTACTGATACTTCACCTCGAACCCCTGCCTGGCCGTTGTCTTCGGGTCAGGTGTCTCGTTGCACACGCACGCCTCCCCGCACCCCGCCGGCCCCCGCAGGCGCTCCGGCACCTCCAGCCCCGGCATCACCTCCACCTTCTGGACGTAGTACTCCCCGTTCCAGAGCAGCGCCTCCGTCCTCTTCCGCCCGCTCTCATACACCGCCCGATACTCCTGCGCCTTCTCCTCCTCGCCTAAGTGCCGCGCCATCTCCTCCCCTGCCCGCAGCGCGCCCAGGTACATCGCCCCCATCATCGTGTTCGGGCCGTAGAACTCGATGTCGTAAGTATTATGTTGACACCCCTCCATCACCCCGTCCTTGTCCGGGTCCCATCCGTCCGGCTCCGTCCAGGCGTACTCCAGCGCCCGCTTGAGGCCCGGCCAGACCTCCCGCAGAAACGCCCCGTCCCCGCTCAACTGCCAGTCCCGATACGCCCGGATGATCGCGCCCATCTGCCCGTCCCCGCAGGCGTGAAACGCCCGCATCCGCACGTTGGCCGGCATGCTCGTCCGGAACGTCATGTGCCCCCTGGCGTCCGTCGAATTCAGAAACTCGTTCCGCCGGATGCTCCGCTCCAGATCCGGAAACAGGAAGGCCAGGGACTGCTCGTAGTTCCAGACGTGCGTGCAGGTCCCGTGGCAACACCCCACGTCGTCGCTGCACCCCTCCCACCCGTAGAACTGCCCGTCCGCCAGCCTAATGCAGGTGTTCGTCCGGATAATGGACGCCTGGCTGGTGACCGCGTCGATCACATGAGGCGGCAGACTGCTCTGGAAGATCGTCCCGTGCCAGCGCCGCGACGCCTCTGTCAGACGGGGCAGATGCCGCGCCGTGTAGCGCGCCGCGTCCCACGCATCCGCGAACAGCCCGCTCACGTAGGTCCGCACCGGGACCCCTTCGCTCCACGCCTTCAGGTGAGGGAACAGCCAGGAGATCATCACCGGCAGCGTCACCTTCCCCCTGGCGGGCGCCGTCGCCCGCAGGGCCAGCGCCCCCGTCTCCCCCCGCTCTGTCCCCCCGGTCAGCTTCTCCCCCACCCGATACTCGCTCTCGATCAGCGGGTCCAGGCGCCCGTCCTCCGCGAAGTCGTCCCACAGCACGTGCGCGCTGTCCCACCAGCCCCCCCGGTAGAGCCGCGTCTGCGCGTCCACCTCCCCCCACGGCGTGACCAGCGCCGCCGTGCCGAAGTTCGGGTCAAAGGCCCCCAGCTCCGGCGCAGTGAACCAGATCCCCCGCAGCAGGTCGTCCTGCCGGAACTGGTTCAGCCTCCCCGGAAACGGCAACGAATGATCT
Source organism: uncultured Gemmatimonas sp. (assembly GCA_964428665.1). Taxonomy (GTDB): domain Bacteria; phylum Latescibacterota; class UBA2968; order SICM01; family SICM01; genus SICM01. The sequence continues at coordinate 36,942 of CAYRZX010000010.1, read as the reverse complement.
ATCCGTTGCTTCGTCTCGATCCCGATGTCCTGCCAGCCGAGCGGGTTCGTCATCGTCGCCAGCAGCGACAGCGCCACCGGCCTCGGAGACGGGTTCTCGAACGTCCAGTTAAAGATCGCGGCCGGAATCGAGCTGTCATCCGCGTTCAGCGGGATGAGCGGGTTGAACGCCTCCAGCCGGGCGCGCACCGGCAGTTCCGCGTCCTTGAAATCGACAAACGCAAACGGGTACTCCCCCCTGAACACAGCCTCCTCCAGACGCGCCACTCCCCCCAGGTTGCTCCGGTCCATCCCGTGCCCGCGCGCGTGCGTGTAGGGCGGCAGCAGCCTCCGCTCCAGAATCCTGGCCACGCCCGCCTCGCCCCTCGGCCTCGCCCAGACCGCGAAGAAGGTCATCGGCAGGTCCTTCCCCTTCGCCGGGCGGTTGAAGACCTCCCAGTCCCGCAGGTTGCCCCGCCCCCCCAGGCTGATCGTCCCCGTCCCGATGCCCCCCAGCGGAAACGCGACCTCCTTCAGCGCCGCGCCCGTGAACGTCCGCTGCTTCCCGATCTCAAACAGTTCCCTGCGCGAGTATGGAACCTGCGCCTGCGGAATCGTCTTCTTCGCCCTCGTTGCCATGACCCCTCCACGCTCCACACACGGCGATGAATCGCCGTGCCACGAAAGAACATCCCCCCCTCGCCCCTTGCGCGGGGATGAATCCCCGCGCCGCGTTACGTCTGCGCCTCTACGTTCCTTTGCGTCTGCCTTGCGCTCTTTGCGGTAAATGCTTTTCAGACGACGATCCGCTCCCCCCGCTCCGCAGACTGCGTGGCCAGGATCGCCAGCCGGTTGGCCCGCAGCGAGGCCGCCTGCGGCGTCAGGTCCCCGCCTCCCAGCCAGTCCGCCACGACCGACCGCGCCCCCGGGAGGTCGGTCAGCGCCCTCCCCGCGCCGGCCCTGCTGGTCAGCCTCACATCCGCGCCCATCACCAGGTCGATGACCCCCTCCGTCCCCGCCAGCATCATCCGGTAGTCGCTCCCCTTCGTGTCCGGCAGCATCCGCTGCCCCTCCACGACCGCGCTCCCTCCCCCTTCCAGTTCGCAGAAGACCGCCGCGTGGTCCCGCAGGTGCGCGTCCTCCGGATACCCCAGATTACCCGTCGTGGCCGTCACCGCCGCGACCTTCCGGCCCGTGCACCACTCCACCTGGTCGATGCCGTGGATCAGCAGGTCCAGAAAAAGCCCCCCCGACCGGCGCACATCCAGGAACCAGGGCGGGCGCTGTGCCCGTTTGAGCTGCACGGCCATGCGCACGTGACAGAACGCCGGCGCCCCGACCTCTCCCCCGGCCACCGCATCCCGGAACCTCCGCCACAGGGGCTGCCCCCGCAGCGTGAGCAGGTTCAGCAGCCGGCGCTCCGGATGGGCGGCAAGCAGGCCCTCAATGGCCTCCTGCTCGTCCATCCGGATGGCGATGGGCTTGTCCACCACCACGTCGATCCCCCTCCTGAGGGCGGCCTGCACGACCTCGGCCTTCCGGTCGTTCTCGTTGGCCACGGCGGCGATGTCCGGCTTGAGCTCCTCCAGCGCATGAACATAGTCCTCGACAATCACCCCCCCGAACTTCTGCCGGGCCATCTCAAACTGGTCCTTCCGGACCGCTGCGCCGACGACCGTGAGCCCCTTTCCGTGCAACTGCGTGATCTCAGTGATGTGGGTCTCGCCGCCGATGATGACGACACGTTTCATGCCTCACCCTTCCCTGAAAAGTGGGAATCCCCTTTCACCTCTCCACGCTCACCACCGCCCCCACCTCGCCGTCCCACTTCAACCTCACCTCCCGCATGCGCCCCGCCTGCCTCACCAGGACGCACAGCCTCTCCTCCTCGCGCCGCCACGACGCCTGCACATCCTCGCGATCTTCCGGGTCGGTGATCTGCAGGACGTGCAGAAAGCGATGCTCCGTCCCCGGCCCGCTCGACACCTCGACGCGAAAGCCCGCCCCGGCCTTGCCCGCGTTGGCCTCGCGCCCGGAGACCCGGCCCGGCGTCTGCTCCACGCGCACCGGCGCAGCGGCGGGCAAAAGCGTCTGCGCCCGGACCTGTCCGCCGTGGGTCACGACCACGCGCCCACCCGTCACCACCGGCTCCCGGTCGCACTGCATCACCCAGCGCGGAATACGTCCCGGAGGAGTCTCCACGACGTCATAAATGATCAGCACGTCCGGCTTGAGATAGACGAGGTGCCGCACGAACCGCGTCAACTGCGCCCGGTGGTAGGCCTTCGCCGCGTCGCCGACGACGTAGTCGTAATCCCCGTGCGTCTCGAACGCCAGGCAGTCGCCCGTCTCGAACAGGCTGCTCTCGGGGTACTCCGGGTTCTTCACCTCGAAGAACTGCTCGACATTGCGCGGCCGGTCTTTTACCAGCGGAACCCGCTGCCCCCCGTCGAACACCCAGCCCCGTTGCACCACGTCGGCCTCAGCCGCCTCCGCCTCGGGCGCATCCACCAGAATGGAGCTGTGCGCGCTGGTGCGTCGGTAGAACCGCCACGAGATGTCCCCCTCCCCCCCGTATCCCGGGTCCACAACCAGGTCCCCTTTGTAGTAGACCGTGAAGCTGTTGGCGTCGTAGTGGTCGTGGTGCCCCAGCCAGTCCCCCATCGAAAACGTGATCAGCCGCGCGTCGTCCCCCCACCCGCTCCGCAGGACCGCCAGCGTCTCGCCGCCCCCCACGTCGGCTGAACCCCGAAACAGCCGGCTCGGCGGCAGTTCAGCAAAAGGTCTCTCAGGCAGGTCCGGGTCGAACCAGAGCGCATTGAGCGACGAGTGCTGCCCCCCCTGCCCGATCTCCCTGGCGCGCGCCATCTCCCACGCCGCGAACGCCTGCAGATGCGAGTCCTGCGTCTCCTGCGCCGCCTTTGCCACCGACCAGAACGAACGCGCCAGCTGATTGAACACATCCACAGGGTCGTGCCCCGCGAACCAGTCCCCCAGAATCGTCATCGTCCCGTCCGCGCGCGTCAGATAGACCCAAAAATAGGGCACGGCCCGCACCCACGGGCGGTCGAACAGATCCTGCCCCGTCGCCGTTCCCGCGCCCTCCATCCAGAGGAACGTCGGGCGGTCGGCCACGTGGTTGTAGTGCGTCCCCTCGTTCCAGATGCCCTCCGCGCCCACGAACCGGTCGAAGATCGGAAAGACCACGCGGTGGAACTGGTCCCAGCTGTAGGCCGCGTGGCGTTCGGCGTCGGGATGGTCGTCGTACGCCGCAAACCCCACCAGCCCCAGCCCCGCGTGGTTCCAGATCGCGTGGTTGTTGAACGCGGCGTATCGCCCCTCGGCAAAGTAGCCTGGGAACGTCTTCAAAGTGTAATCGGCGAGGCGCACGAGCGTCCCCGCCGACCGGCGGCGCAGCTCAGGCCCCATGGACGGCGCGCACCAGTCATAGGCGAACGCGAGGGCGACCATTTGAAAGGCGTTGTGGAGGTCATCGGAGACCCGGTACGCCCCTGCCTCCACCGCCCCGTTCAGCCGCCCCCACAGGGCATTGCACCGCTGCACGACCTGAGAGTCCCCCTCCGCCAGCGCCAGCAGGCCGCCGAAGTGCAGGGCGTTGATCAGGGTGGCGGGGTCGTCGCTCTCCGTCGCCAGCCCGCCCTTTGCGCGCTCGCGGAGCGGCGGCCACAGCGGGTTGCGCGCGAACTTCTCGACCTTCGCCCTGACCGCGCCGGGCGCGAACCCGAGGCGCGGGTGATCCCGGCGGATCGGGGGCAGAGACATCCTGTTATCTCCTCCTGACGTATGCTCCTGCGTCGCGCCGGCGTGCGGGACAGGCCAGAGCGAGAGCAGCGCCGCCGTGAGAGCGCACAGCCCCATCCTCGCAGGCCGCTTCATCATCTCCCGACCTGCAGCGCCCGGTCCACGAACCGATACGCCGCCTCCCGCACCTCCGGCGGAAAGTCGTGCTCACAGTCGGGATG
>CAYRZX010000010.1:0-32881 GCA_964428665.1 uncultured Gemmatimonas sp. | reverse complement strand
ACCGATACGCCGCCTCCCGCACCTCCGGCGGAAAGTCGTGCTCACAGTCGGGATGAGGGTCCTTGCCGTAGACCTCGGCGATGCGCGGCATGTACCCCTTGTGGCTCCAGCCCGTAGGGACGCGCCGGCCCCGGTCTGGCATCGTCCCCATCACCTGCTGCATGTTCGCCAGGATGTGCGCCCGCCGCCTCTTCCAGTCCGAAACCGTCCTGACCGGATGGGCCTTGCCCTTGCCGTCCAGATACATCAGCAGATTCTGCTTGTCCGCATAAAACGGCGCGGAGGGCTCCGCATCGCTCAAGGTCATCGCTCCGAGAATAAAGATCATACACAACGCAGTTCTTTTGATCATTCGCATAGCCTGCAACCTCGACTATCCCCTTAACCCTCTTCTCTGAAAAGGATGTGTTGCAGAACTTCAAGGCCATTGATCGCTGGATGACTCACAACTCTGTCTTCAGCCCTGTCATGGAGGTGATTCGGAAACGTATCGACCTCAGGATGGTGGGGAGCGTTATCCCATCTTTTGATGAGTCGGCCGTTGCCATCCTGCCAGTGATGACGGAATCGGGTCACCTCCAGAACCCCTCGCGCTTCCAGAACCCGCTCGGTCATCTCCACAAACCCTCCATCCGCCAGCATCACCCGATAACGATAGTTCAACACCCTTTCGAACTCCGTATCGCGAATAGAGCGCCGGAGAACCTCCACATCGCTGACCATCGGACTGGCGCTGAGAAGTTCGTCGATTTGCCGGAGATAGGCTTCAATCATGCCGCAGTCACCGCACGCAGGGTTTCGATGCGCTCCTGGTAAAGAAGCACATTGTCATAAAGACCCATCCATTCTACGATGTCAGCGGAATCCCCTGACTCGCCTGCCACAAACCGTCGGTGGCACTCCTCAGAGCGCATGCCGTACTGCCTCTCAAAAGGCTCCAGCTCCCTCCGCATCTCTTCCATCTGTTTTTCATATTTCTGCAAATGCAGATGGATCAACTTCTGCAGCGCCTGGTCGGCCAGGTCTCCGGCCCCAACCTTTTCCATAGCTTCAATTTTCTCAAGCAGACTGCTCATGGTGAGTCTCCTTCTGCAATCACAGCAGTTCCCGCCTGAACGTCCTCACCCATCTTCTCTCAAAATGCTTCAGCCCGTTGAACGTCAGGTTCAGGTCCACCGTCACGTGAAACGCCGACTCCGTGCTCCGCAGCGTGCAGTTCGTGTCCACCGTCGTCACCCCGTCCACCCGCGCGATGCGCCGGTGATGCCTCCCCGTGGCCACGGCGTCCGCCGGGTCCCGGTTGGAGACGCTCACCTCTAACTTGGCCTCGCTCGCGACCTCCGTCGTCGGGTTCGCCCGCCCCGCGCCCCGCGTGTGCGTCCGCAGGATCGTCCGGTCGTTGAGCAGGTCCTGCGCGATCTCCCACGGCGCCTCCCCCGGCGAGAGCTGGTAGGCCTGCGTGGCCGGCTCCGCCGGAAGAAAGGCCGGCTGGTCCTCCGCCGTCGAAAGGGGGACCACCGGCAGCGTCAGCCGTGAAAGATGGCCGGACCCCCGATGCACCCGGTTCGTCCCCGCCTTCGGCGTGGGCCAGAGGTTCGGGAAGTCGCTGCTGCACACCGCCAGCCGGATGCGATGCCCCTTCTCGAATCGCCACGACGCGCAGTCGATCTCGATGCCCAGCTCATACACCTCCCCCGGCGTCATCGCCTCCGGCTGCTTCAACGATTCGCGCCGCGTCCCGTTCAGCACCCCGCTGGCCACCAGCGCCGACGTCCCGTCCGGCGCCACGTCCGAAAGCCTGGCCACGAACGCCATCACCTCCGCCGTGGACGACACGCGCAGGACCGCGTGCGCCCAGCCTAAAATCTCCACCTCCTCCTCCAGAGGCGGCGTCGTGTACGTGAGCGAATAGACCTCATCGGGCCGCTGGTCCGTCGGCAGCCCGAACGGCACCCCCCCGCTCCACAGCCCCCCGCAGACCCCCACCGTGGGCCGATACTCGTAGGCGTCAGACCCCGCCTCTGCGGGCCTTTCGGAGGACAGCGCCCCGCCCGCGTCGAGATAGTGGACCTGCAGCTTCGCCCCCGGCGTGGGGAACTCCCGGTCCTGCCGCCAGTGCCCGCTCGTGACCAGCCGATCCGCCTTCGGGTCGTCATACCGCTGGACGTACACGCACACCGGAGGCTCATCCATCACCCCGTTCTGTTCCCCCTTCAGCCAGTGGTCGCACCACCGCACCACCTCGTGCAGGTAGTCGATTCGCGGGCCGGGGGTCGCCGCGTTGGGCCGCGCGTGGTTCCACGGGCCGATCAGGACCTTCTTGGGGACCTTGAGGTGCGCGAACGTCCGCAGGGGCGGGTTCGGGTACCCGTCCCGCCAGCCCCCGATCATGAACACGGAGCACCTGATCTTGTCATACTGCCCGCGCAGGCTGGCCGGACGCCAGTAGTCGTCATCCGTCTGGTGCTGGAGCCAGGTCAGCAGATAGGGATCATTGTTCTCCAGGTGCTCCTCCCAGACCCGCGCCCAGTCGTCCCCGCTCACCTCCGGATAGGTCGGCATCGCGTTCATGCCGATCATGCTCGACCCATACGCCCCGATGTCGTAATAGCACCTCAGGCACCCCCCCCGGTAGTGACAGTCGTCCGTGTACCGGTCGTCCGTGAAGTAGGCCGGGATGATCGTCGTCAGGTGCGGCGGCTGGTGCGCCGCCACCTGCACGCACGTGAACCCCCCGTAGGACGCCCCGAACATCCCGATCTTCCCGCTGCACCACGCCTGCTGCGCCAGCCACTCGATGGCGTCACAGGCATCCAGTTGCTCAATCGGGACGTACTCATCCTTGTTGATCCCCTCGCTCGCCCCGGACCCCCGCACATCCAGCCGCGCCCCGATGATCCCCCGCTGCGCAAAGTAGTGGTGATGCCCCGTGTAGGGCATCGCGTCGTCCTTGCGGTAGGGGATGTACTCCAGAATGAGCGGAAACGGCCCGTCCCCCTCCGGCACGTGCATGTCCAGCGCCAGCCGCGTCCCGTCCCGCATCGGAATCATGACATTCTTGACAAACTTGACCCTGTAAAGATCGACCATGCGATGCTCCATTATATTTTATGTTATCAGCTCTCCCGGCAGATGGTCCGTCCGATTCGAAAACCGCAACCTCACCGCCCCGGACGCGAGGTCCACACGGGTGATCGACGTGTTGTGGTGGCTGAACCGCTGGTAGGCCACGAAAGGCAGACCCAGCAATACATCGATCAGAAAGCTCCCGAACCCCCCGTGACTCACGATCCCGACCCGCTCATCCGAGCCCGCCAGCTCTCGCAACTCCTCCGCCACGCGCTGCGCGCGGGCATAGGCGCTCGCCTCGTCCTCCCAGGGGCGGTTCCACCACCCCTCCTCCCGGACCTCGACGGGCAGCACGAAATGAGGAAACCGCTCCCGCATCTCCGCGCGCCCTATCCCCGGCAGCCCCACCTGCCCCCGCCCGTCGCCGGAGTCCAGCCAGATGCCCCCCTGCTCGTGCACGTCGGCCCAGACATAGGAGATCAGCCCGGTCGCCTGCCGGATCGCCTCCGCCGTCTCCAGCGCCCGCAGCATGGGGCTGGCATAGAGGCGCGTGAGCCGCAGCCCATTTCCGTCGTTTCGCGGGGGGGGCCGTGTCCAGCCCAGGTCCCTCAGCCGTTCGGCCACGAGCCGCGCCTGGATTCGTCCCGCCTCCGTCAGCGGGGGATCGCACACGCGCTGTCCGGTCTCCTCGGTGGCGTTGTTGGCGGACTGCCCGTGCCGGATCAGATAGAGTTCCACGTTTTATCCATGCCTTTCTCTCAGTCTTCTGGCTGCCTCCGCCTCGTTCTTCAACTTCCGGTACGCCTCGTCCAGCGGGATGTCCGCCGCGCTGCCGGGCGCGAACCCGCAGTCCGGGTTGAGCGTGACCCGCTCCGCCGGGAGGTAACGCAGGGCCTTCTCCACGCGCGCCCCGATCTCCTCCGGCGTGTCCACGTGTTCCCCCCGCACGTCCACGCACCCCACCCCCACCTCCCGGTCCTCCGGCAGCTCGCGCAGCACCTCCAGGTCCCCCGCCACCGGGATCGAGAACTCCATCACGTACTGGTGGACCCGGAGCCTCCTCAGAAACGGCAGGATCGGCCCGTACCCCCCCTCCCCCACCCACCCCTCCCGCCCCCTGTTCCGCCGGCAGAGATGCACCGCGACCTTCACCCCTCCTACCCCCTCCACAATCTGATTGATCAAATCCACGCACAGCTCCGCCTCGGCCTCCCAGCGGTCGTACTGCGCCCGCACCCGCCCGTCCACGAACAGGCAGAGGTGCGGGTCGTCGAACTGCGCCACGTCCGCGCCCGCGTCCCGCACGGCGATCAACTCGTCCCGCAGCGCGGGGACCAGCGCCTTCATGAACCCCTCCCGCGTCGGGTAGGCCTCGCGCGACCGGTCCGCCTCCCACATCCGCTGGCCGAGCAGGTAGGGCGAGGGGAGGCAGACCTTCACCTTCCGGCGGGTGTGCCCCCTCAGAAACCGGACCTCCTCGGCAATCACCCCCTGCCGCTCCACGCGCAGGGGCCGGACCACCGTGTGCCACGACCGCCCCTCGCGCACCCCTCGCTCGAACCCGTCGCAGATGTCCGCAATCACCCCGATGTAGGAGCGCCGCCGCCACTCCCCGTCCGAGACCACGTCCAGCCCCGCCTCCTCCTGGAGCGCGATCGCGAACGCCGCGGCCGCATCCATCCGCCTCCGGTAGTCCTCCGGCGACAGCGCCTCCTGGTCCTCCAGCAGGTCGCGCACAAACTGCGGGCGCGGCAGACTGCCCACGACCGAGGCCGGAAATAGGTCGCTCATAAGATCACCTCCACTCCCGCTGCGCGATGAAGTAGTCCTCCGTCGTGTCCACCTCCACGTAATCCCCCTCCGTGTCCACCTTATGCACCGGGACGCCGCGTTCGATCATCTCCTGAACGATATGGATGAAGTATGCCTTCTGCACCGACGGCGCGCCCTGAAACGCCCGCCCGTCATACTCCCTCAACACACGACGATGATGCTCACGCAAAACCTCGGCCCCCTGCGACGTGAACCGGGCCACCCCGATGTATTCCCCGTGCGCCTCCTCAGGGGCCACCTCCCGGCTGACCCGCAGCAGCCGGTCCCCCTCCGCCAGCGCCTTCTCCGCGTCGTCCTCGGGGTGCTGCGTGCGCAGCCGGTACCGCTCCCGCCACGCCGTGTCCACCACCAGCGTGATGTCATACGGGCTGGCCATCAGCCTCTGCACGACCCGGAGGCGGTAGAGGATGTCCGCGTAGGAGCAGACGAACCCCCCCGCAAAGTGCGCCTCCGCGCAGAACAGGGAGGCCAGGATGTTGTTCCGCTCCCACCCTGCGTTGTGGCAGAAGGTCAGGTGCGGATACGCCGCGCGCACCTTCTCGATCTGGTATCCCCCGATGAACACCACCTCCCTCAGCCCCGCCGCCCGGAACGCCTCCAGCGCCCAGTCCAGGATCCGCTTCCCCCCCACCTCCGCGAAGCACTTGGGGGTCTCCTCCGTCAGCGGCATCAGCCGCCGCCCCCGCCCTGCGCCGATGATGATGGCCTTCATCCCGCGCTTCTCCCTACGCTCACCACGCCCCCGCCGTGCGCGCTGTCGTAGACCGCCTCCCCGAACAGCAGCGACCAATAGCTGTCCCACAGATCCGGCCCCCCCTCCACCTCCCCCAGACACCGCTTCGCGAAGTGCTGCACCTCCCCCCAGTAGCCGAAGGTCATCGCGCTCCGGGCGATGCCCGTCCACGACGGGGAGAAGGCGTGCAGGTAGCGCCCCGCGCGGGGCGCCGCCTTCGTGAAGTCCTCCCGGTCCTGCCACCTGAGCCTGAGCATATCCTCGCACACGATGTGCGTCTCAAACCCCACCAGCTCCAGCTCCTCCACGATGTCCCGGAACGCCTGCTTGCACGCCAGGCTGTTCAGGTCGAGCTGCCCGACAGCCCCCGACTCAAACGCCACGTTCACGGCGTAAGCGAACTGCGTCGGCGTGACCTCGCGATAGAAGGCGTGCACCGTCTTCGGGTCCCCCCCGAAGTACCGCACCAGGTCGAAGATGTGGCAGATCTGTCCGATGAGCATGGCCCGCTTCGCCGAGTCGATCCCCCAGATCTGCGGGTACGGCCCCTGCGCGAACGTGCACTTCACGACGTGCAGCGGCCCGAACTCCGGCCTGCCGACGATCTCCTTCGCCATCGCATACACGTCCGCGAACCGCTTCATGAACCCCACCTGCCCCCACGTGCCGTGCGCCTCCGCCAGCTCCGCCAGCTCCCTCGCCTGCGCCGACGTCACCGCCGAGGGCTTCTCCACGTAGACCGGGATGCCCCGCCGCAGCACGCGGGGCGCGAGCTGGTACTGCTGCGGCGCCGGCCCGATGGCGAACACCCCGTCCAGCTCCTCCTTGTCCAGCATCTCCTCCAGGTCTGTGTAGACCCGGCGCGCCCCGAAATTGCGGGCATTGCGCTCCGCCTTGCCCCGGTCGATGTCGCACACGGCCACCAGGTCGATCTGCGGCACGAGCGGGATGTTCGGAAAGATCGACGCGGTGGCGAAGCTCCCGCAGCCGATGAACGCGAGTTTGGCCTGACGCTGATTGTTCATGGATGTTTCCCCCTCCCTCGATAGAGTTGCGCGCGCGGGCTCGGGTCGAATGATGCGGGCACGAAATTCGACACCGCCTCCGAGTAGCGCACCGCGCTCAACGCGATCACCCCCCCGTCCTCGAACTGCACGAGCGGCAACTCCCCCTCCTCCGCCGGCAGCAGGTGCGCCCGCCCCTTCTTCAGATAATCCAGGATCCGCTCCCGGTGCGGAGGCGGCGGCAGCCACGCCGCCAGCCGTTCCTCCATCCCCGCCTCCTCCGCCTCCCTCCCCTCCCGGCTCCACCCCCGTCCCCCTTCGACCTCCCGGCAGAGCCGCCCCAGCTGCATGACGCCCTCCTTGAACCGCCGCAGCAACTGCTCCATCTCCCCCGCCACCTGCCGCACCTCCTCAGCCTGCTCCGAAAGCCGCGCGGCCTCCTCCGCCTCCAGGGCGCGCCCCTCCTGAAACCTCCGGACCATCCCCTCCGCGACCTTCAACGCGTATGGCCTGCGGGATTCCCCTATCGCCCGCATCCGCCCGGAGAGCGCAGCCACCTCGTCCCTGAACCGCTGAAACTCCCCCAGCCTCAACTCCATCCGCTCCAGCATGTAAATACAGTCCTGCACGAACTCCACCAGGACCTCCGGAGTCCTGGCCTCCGGCCCCTCGTTCAACATCCGCTTCAACTCGTCCACCGTGCCGCACACGTCGCTGAAGCGGGTCTGTCGTACAGCCATCTCTCACCTCACTCATTTCTTTACCCGAAAGCTTTTCACAAGTTCAGATAGCCGATTGCAGCAACGCCTCAGGCTGTCAGACGCCCTTTCCGCAAACTGTGGCTCCCACGCAGTCTCCACGAACTCGATCAGCCGGGAGGTATAGGCTGGTCCCACAGAACGACCGCTGCCGAGCCGTGGTACCATATCCTCCCGGATCTCCCGCCGCCGGGACCGGCGGGCCAGTTCGACCATCGCTCTTTTTGGAGAGGATAAGGTTTCTGGAGCCTGGGGCATGCGAGAAATGGGAACGCCAAGAAAACGGGCGAGGTTGGCGCGATCCGCAAAAAGCCAGGCCTCAACCTCCCGCACGGCAACCCGAAAGCACATGTAGGCCGCCGGATTGGGTAGCCAGGCCGCCCGGAACGGCGGGGCGCAATCGGCGTCCCGATCCAGGTCCGCCAAAATGAGCCACGGGCTGAACCGCGCAGCGCGGTTATATCCCATCAGCGACTGCCTGAGAGACGGCTTGCCGTTCTTGCCATAGACCGGGCCCGGCACGGCCCCTGCATACTGTACCAGACGCAGGAACACTGCCTCGTCCACCAGCCCTTCAACTGCGCCTGAGACGATCACAGAACCCGACCTGTTCACGGCTCACCTCCCGAACAGCGATAGTTGATGAGCGTTTTTCGGACGGGTCCGGGGCATGACCACCTCGCTGAGAGGCACCCCTCCTTCCAGGAGGGCCTTGATATCTTCAAAATCGCTTGCCGACTGCACGGACGTCCCATTCGGTGTGGGCGAAAGCAGAAGCACCTCGTCCAGCCCAATTGCGTCGTCCCGGAACATGTCGGTGGAGTGCGTGCTCACGAAGACCTGCCGGCCCGTGTAACGCTGGATGCGGGCGAACATCTGCGGAATGAACCGCACCACATCCGGGTGGAGCGACAGTTCCGGTTCCTCCAGGAGCAATGGCCCTGTCCGGTCCTGAGCAGCCCATAACAATCCCATCAACCGGAGCGTCCCGTCCGAGAACTGATCCTCGTTCTGCCATGCTCCTTTGGGCCGCCAGTGCTCGTATTTTCCCCGGAGATGGGGCACACCCCGTTCATCTCTGTGCAAATCCAGTTCCTGAAGCTGAGGCACGGCTACCCTCAAAGCTTCTCGGATACGCTTTAATCGGGCAATTCGGGTCTTTTCCGGGGTCCGGGCAATCTGCTCCAGAAAATCGCCCCCAAATGGATCGTTGGTCTTTCCCACGGAACGATCCGGCTCCCGGATGAGTTGGGGAACGATATGGAGATACCGTATGGTTCGAAAGAACTCCGCCACATCACGAAACGCCTGATTGGTATTCACCTGCTCCAGATAGGTTTCTGTCAGGCGTTCAGAGTCACCCTTGTCCTTCTCATCCGGCCGGGCTAGACGCACCTCTCCCTGTTTAACCACCCGCTCCTCTTTGAGAATCGGCCGCTGGCGGCTGTCCTGGTTGAAGCGAATCTCATAGACCCATGCAGCAGGGCACTCATCGTTGCCGATATGGACCTGGATCGCAATATCAGAATAACGCCGTGCAGCCAGACAGCGCAGACGGGACACCCCCCCCCGTCTCCCCACCGCCTCCTGAAACCCTCCCCCTACGGAGACAATGTCGCGCAGGAACCGGAGCAGATCCAGCAGATTAGATTTTCCAGAGGCATTGGGGCCGGCCAGAAAGACCCGGCCTTGCAAATCCACCTCAATCCTGGTAAAATTCCGCCAGTTTTCCACATGGATGTGCGTAAACCGGAGTGGCCTGCTGGTGGATTTTTTCATGTCGGTTCCTCTAACTTCTCACTGTACCCGGTACTGTTCCAGGTTACCTTTGTAGACCAGCCCCAACACCTCCCGCGAACGGGCCACGTTGCACGTGGCGTCCGCCTCCGGCGTGCCCACGACGTGGATGACATCGAAGTCCACGGCCTCCGACTCCACGGCCAGCCGGCACGCCTCCGCCAGGTCGTGGCGGCAGACCCAGCCGTTGCGCAGGGGCCGCCCCTCCGGCCCCAGCTTCTCCCGGTGCCGCCCGATGCCCAATCGGCTGTCCACGATATAATCGGGCCTTAGAACGACGATCCGCATCCCGTGCGCGTCGTGGAAACTCCGGCACATCTCCTCCTGAAGCCGCTTGGTCAGGGCGTAGAGCCCCCCGTCCGGCCGGCGCACCTCCGACGTGAAGAAGACCCCCTTCGGGTGGACCGTCTGGCACGACCCCACGTGGACCACGTGCCGGATGCCCCGCTGCCGGGCCGACTCTAAGACATTATAGAGTCCCTTCAGGTTAATCAAAAAAGGGATCTGATCATCCACCCCGTAGGCCCCTTTCTCTGACGAGAAGTACACGGCCAGATGGATGATCCCCTCCATCCCCTCCGTGGCCCGGTGGACCGTCCCGAAGTCCACGATATCCCCGTGCACGACCTCCCCGTCCCACGGCGTCTGCTCCACGGCCCACGCCTCCGGCCCCCGGTCGAACGCCCGGACCGTGTGTCTGCCCTTCATGTTCTCCAGCGCCGCGCGGCCCAGCCACCCCGCCGCGCCAAATACGACGATATTCAAGACAAACTCCTTTCTACCTGTTCAGCAACCGCCCCAGCGTCTCCCCCAGAATCAGCTTCTTATCCCCCTCCGGGATAAACGTACAGTGTGTCCGAAACGCCTCCAGCGCGTGCTGGTAAGTCATGTAAAACCGGACCACCGGATAGTCCGACCCCCAGCAGAGACGATGCGGCCCGTAGTGCTCATACAAGGCCCGCACGATCCACATCGCCTCAGAATAAGGATAATCCCACTTGACCTGCGAGACATACGCGAACCCCGACATCTTGACGCAGACATTCTCGCAACGCGCCGAGGCCAGGACCTCCTTCAGCATCGGGTGGGGCGGCGGCTCCGACGCCCTCACCCCGGCCATGTGGTGGCACAGGAACGGGACCGACGGAAACCGCTCGGCCAGCTGCCGCACCACCGGCTGCAGCCGGGGCCCGATGGCCAGGCTGGCGATCAGCCTCAACTCCTCGGCCTTCCGGAAGAACGCCAGCCCCTCCTCCGACAGAAACCAGGACCCGTCGTCCTCCCCCTTCACGTAGTGCGTGAACCCCCGGATCGGCAATCGCCCGGCCACCCCGGCCAGCCGGTCCGCCGCCCCCGGCGTGTGATAGGTCGCAGACCAGGAGCAGTCCACGTCCGCGAACTGGTGGAGGCGCGTCGGGTGCTTCGCCACGCACCCCGCGACATAGGCGTTGTTCTCCGGGTTGTGGTCGATCTGCGCGCAGACCAGCACGGCCTGGCCCACCCCGTGCAGGTCCATCTCGTGGAGCAACTGCTCGACCCGGCCCCGGCTCTCCCCGTCCGGCACGGCCGGCCGGTACGGCCAGCGCTCCCAGGCGTGCGTGTGCGAATCGATGATCATGAAGGTCTCCTCAGCCTGCAAGGTTGACTTGTGCGGCGGCCTGTCGTATATTCCTCAACCCCTTATGGACACGCCTTCCCAAAGCGCAAGTCGCGCCCTGACCTTTCGCGCCCTCTGCATCGGCGCCCTCGCGACCGTCGCCATCAACGCCGTCGCCCCTTACTCCGAGTGGGTGGTCCGCTCCACCTACATGACCACCAGCTACTTCCCCCTGGGGCTCGCCTTCGCCTTCATCCTGGTGGTCGTCGTCCTCAACCCCCTCCTCAAGCTCTTCCGCCGGCGCTCCGGCCTGCGCGAGGACGAACTGGGCGTGATCTACATCATGCTCCTCGCCGCCGTGTCCGTGCCCACCTACGGCATCACCGGCTACGTCATCTCCATCGCCGCCTCCCCCTTCTACTTCGCCACCACGGAGAACCGGTGGGCCGACTTCATCCTCCCCCACATCCCCAGAGGCGTGACCCTGCGGGAGGGGGACGCCCTCACCCACTTCTTCGAGGGACTTCCGCCCGGCCGGGCCATCCCCTGGGCCGCGTGGGCCGGCCCCCTCTGCTGGTGGACCCCCCTCATCGTCGCCACCCTGACGTTCTCCGCCTGCCTGGTCGCCCTCTTCCGCAAGCAGTGGGTGGAGCGGGAGCGGCTCAACTTCCCCCTCGCCGAAGTCCCCCTGGAGATGATGCGGGCCTCCGACGACGACCGCCTCCTGCCCCGCTTCATGCGCAGCAGACTCTTCTGGGGAGGATTCGCCCTCTCCATCTTCCGGGTCGTCTGGAACATCCCCGGCTACTTCCTCCCCCACTGGACCTCCATCCCCCTCATCGCCCTCAACCTCCCCCGCGGGCCCATCTTCCCCGGCATCTGGACCTACGTCTCCTTCTGGCTGATCGGCCTCTGCTACTTCGTGAACGTGGACGTCATCCTCAGCGTCTGGTTCTTCTACCTGTTCAACACGGCGGAGACCATCCTGTTCAACAGGACAGGCTTCAGCATCGGCGGGTCCGAGACCTACTCCATCGACCCCTCGACCCTGGCCTGGCAGGGGTTCGGGGCCTTTGCGGCGATGGTCGCCGGAGGGGTGTGGGTCGCCCGGAGCCACCTGAGGGACGCCTTCCGCAAGGCATTTAAGGGCGACCCCTCCGTGGACGACAGCGGCGAAATCCTCTCCTGCCGCACGGCGGTCTTCGGCCTCCTCCTCTCCGCCCTGTTCATCCTGCTCTGGCTGTGCGCCGTCGGCGTCTCCCTGCCCGCCGCCCTCCTCCTGCTCCTGAGCGCGACCGCCATCTACCTCGGCCTCACGCGCATCGCCGTGGAGGGGGGCCTGGTCTTCGTGCGCAGCCCCCTCGTGCCCCAGGCCCTCCCCCTCTACGCCCTGGGCCCTGCCAGCCTGAGCGGGGCCACAATGACCGGCCTGGCCCTCTCCTACGGATGGACCTGCGACCCCATCGCCATCTTCATGCCCTCCGGCGCGAACGCGGCCCGCATCCACAGCGACCGCCGCTTCCCGCGAGGCACCTACGTCACCGCCGTCGCCCTGGCGCTGGCCATCAGCCTCCTCGTCTCCTTCTACGTCTCCCTCAAGCTGGCCTACGCCTTCGGCGGCTTCAACTTCGGCGAGTGGGTGTTCACCGGCGGCGGGCGCGTGCCCTACGACACGATGGTCCAGAAGACCCGGGCCGCCGAGGGCGTGGGCGTGAAACGCCTCCTCTTCATGGGAGGAGGCGCGCTGGTGACCGCCTGCCTCACGGCCCTGCGGCACCGGTTCGTATGGTGGCGCTTCCACCCCATCGGGTTCTCCGTGGCCTCCGTGGGACAGGTGCGCCTGTCCGTGCTCACGCTGTTCCTGGCCTGGCTGGTGAAGATGACCATCATCCGCGTCGGCGGCCTGATCCTCTACAACCGGGCCAAGCCCTTCTTCGTCGGCCTCGTCCTGGGCCACTTCACCGGCGCGGGCCTCTCCTTTATCATCGACGTCATCTGGTTCCAGGGCCGAGGACACAGCCTCTACTGGTAAAGAAAGTTCAAAGTTGACAGGTTCAAGGTTCAAGACTCTAACTTTGAACTTTGAACCTTGAACTTTTTAACCCCTAATGCAGGTCCCGGTAGGTGAAACGATAGTCCACCCGACCCCAGGGCGTCCCGTCCACCTCCACGTAGGGATAGATGAAAAAGTTGATCGGCGGCCCCTGCTGGCCAGGCTCCAGAACCAGGTCCCGGCCCAGAGAAAAGACCAGGCGGTTTTCGTCCAGATTGCCGAAGAAATACCCCGCCTTCTCCGGGTGCTTGTCCGCCTCGGAGATGTCCACCGGCGTCCAGCCCGCCCCGGGCGCCCAGAACTCCGCCCAGCAGTGGTAGCCCGAGACGCGCCCTTCCCCTCGCTCCGGGGGGAGCGGAAACCCGATCCAGAACCGGACCGGCGTCTTCAACGAGCGCCCCAGCGCCATGAACAGGCTGTGGAAGTCCGTGCAGTTGCCCCTGCCCACGTCGCACGCGTAGTTCGCGTCCCCCCGCCCCCAGCCTTCGCCCGACTTGTCGTAGCTCATCCTGCCCAGAACAAAGTCGTAGAGAGCGCGGGCCTGAGCCACGACGCCGCTGCGCCCCTGCGTCTCCTCCCTCGCCATTTCCTCAAACCGCGCCGTGATCGGCACCAGACGGTCCGGTCGGAGGAAGAGGCTCAAATTGTCGGGCGCAGAGAGGTCCGCGTTTTTCTCCCCCCAGTCCGTCTTCTGCTCCCTCCGCACGACCTCCAGTCGTTGGGTCACCCGCAGCGCCCCGTCCGGCGGAGGCCCTGCGCTGGCGTGCCAGACCCGGTTCCCGTAGACCCGCTCCTGTCTGACCGCGCCCTCCACGGGCGAGGTGAACTTCATATCCAGAACCCGCTGTTCGCGGGTGTCCGGCGGCACCGGCAGCCACACCTCCACCCGCTTCGCGGACGCCGGGAGGTCGCGCGCCACGGCCTCATACGTGAAGATGAAATGCCGTTCGTTCTGGGCATCAGAGGATGGGGCCGACAACAACATGAGGGACAGGCACAAAAATCCCCCCAGAGGCTTGAATGATCTACCCACCGATCATCTCCTCGTCAATTTGCAATTTGCAATTTGCAATTCCCCTTCCGCCTTCCGCCCTTTTTTATATCCCCTTCTTGCTCCAGACCCCGTCCTTCTCGGTCCAGTTGTACCGGGGCTTGCCGTCCTCCTTGTGGACCGAGATCTCCGTCACCTCCAGGCCCGACTTGGCGTGCTTCACAAAAAAGTCCAGGTCATAGACCTTTCCCTCCGGCGTCTTGAAGTCCGCGCAGGCGAAGCAGAGGTGTTCGCTCACCTGGCAGAGCTTGTCGTCGTGCACGCGGTCCAGCGTGAGCACGAGGGGCGCCTTGGCAACCGGGTCGTAGACCAGAAAGAACCCGCCCTTGAGACCCGCGTCCTTCTGCACGTAGTCCTGGATCGCCTTCGCGATCGCTTCCTTGGTGACCTCTGCCCCCTTGCCCTTCGGGTGTTCCTTCGCTTTTTCCTTCGGATGTTCCGGGTGTTCCTGGGCGGAGATGGGGACAAAGAACAGCGCCAGCGCCAGCGCGATCACAGACCCGCAGCACCATCGAATGAGCGTTGACTTCGCAGCACGCAACATGGGACTAACCTCCTTTATAAAGGGTTACGGATTTATCTACTGCTGAGCGCCTCCCGCAGGCGCTCGGCCACGACCTGCTCGTCCCCGTCCGACAGCAGGGGCGTGGCCACCTGAAACGAACTCCCGCTCCCGCGCGTCCAGATGCCCGGCGTCCCCTCCCGCAGCGCCCGGATGACCTGGGCCGCGGTCTTCCCCAGCGCCTTCTCGTCCAGCGTCACGCGCACCCCGCTGGACAGACTCCTCGGGTCCGGCGTCCACGCGGCGGTCACGTGCGGCAGCCCCTCCAGCGCCCGGCGGATGACCTCCCCCTTCCGCTCGTGCTCCCGGAGACGCGCCGCGTGGTCCGCGCTCAGCCAGTCCCGCAGGGCCGCCACCACCGCGATCACCTCCTGCCGGTCCACCTTCAGCGGCCTCCCCAGAGACCGGCGCGGGCTCGACTCGAACCCGATGAAACAGTGCGTGAACGCCGCGTCCATCAGCGCCTTCCGCCCGCACAGGACCCCCGTCGAGTTGTACGCCCCGAAGTACTTCGCCCCGTAGCAGACCAGGTCCGCCCCCAGCCCCGTGTAGCGCTTCATCAGCTCCAGGGGAAACACCTGCGCCGCCGCGTCCACGATCACCGGCACGCCCCGCGCCTTGCCGATGCGGACGACCTCCTCGACGGGAATCACGCCCTCGCCCCCGCCCGGCGCGAAGTAGTGGATGGCCGCCGTCCGCCCCGTGATGGCCGCCTCCAGCTGCGCCGGAGTCGCGCCCCGCTCATCCCCGACCTCCACGAGCCTCGCCCCGAAGATCGTCAGCGCCCGGTCGTACTTGTAGCGCTGCCGCCTCTGGATCAGAATCTCATTCTTCATCCCCGTCGTGTCCGGCATCCGCTCGATCTTCTCCGGGTCGCTCCCCGACACGCACGCCGCCGCCCCCAGGGCGATCGCCGCCGCGCAGCCCGGCGTCACGAACGCCGCCTCCGCCCCGAAGGCCCCCGCGATGTACTCCCCCGACTTCTTCAGCAGCTCCTCCATGTCCACGAAATAGCGGTTCGCCTGCGCCGCGGCCTCCAGCACCCTCGCCGAGGGCCGCGACCCCCCGATCATGGTCACGTTCCCCGCCGCGTTGATGAGCGGCTTCACGCCCAGTTCTTCATAAATCCGCCTGCCGTCCTCGCTGCCCATGGCGTCTCCTCTCTGTGTAATTTACAGGGATTTTATCAGGGGTCGAATATCCGCCAGAAACCCCTCGTAGGCCTCAATTGGATTTCTTTCGCTCACAATCGAATTCCTTCCTCCTCGATCTCCTGGTGGATCGGCAACACAGAACCCAGTCCGTAGTCCCAGGTCTGGCGATCCACGATCAATTCGCTGAGATTCGTGTCGTATTCCAGGTTGACATCCAGGATCAGGCGCGTGATGCGATCCCGCGTGTGGCGATCCGGGCGCTCGGTCAGGACAACGAGAAGGTCTGCATCCGATTCTTCATCCACTGCTCCACGTGCTACAGAGCCAAAGACGACGATCCGGTCCACGCCAAACTCTGCTACGATCCGATCCCTTGCCGATAGAAGCGCATCCCGAAGCGGTTGGCTAAGTTGCAAATCTTCTACTGCTTTCATGGTATCTTGTTCCTTTTACGCATCTCCACCAGCCATTCTTTCCCCAGCCGGTTCTCAAAGGAGTCCTCCGGCCTCGTGCAGCTCAAGATGTCGAAATACCGCTCAAAGTGCTTCCGCACGTCCTCATCCGTCGTCCGGAACGGCGGCCCGTCCTCCCTGTCCGTCTCGTAGAACAGCCCGATCAGCCGTCCGCTATCCGTCAGCACCTTCGCCACCACCTCCGCGTACGCGTCCCGCATCTCCACCGGGATCGCGCAGAAGCACGTGTGCTCCACCACCAGGTCAAAGCGCCCGGCCATGTCCTCCCCCAGCGAGAAGAGGTCCCGCTCCAGCGCCTGAATGGGCAGCCCCCCCGCCCGCGCCTTCAGGTAGGCCACCGCGCCCGGCGCAAAGTCCACCGCCGTCACCTCGAACCCCTCCCGCGCCAGGAACAGCGCCTCGTGCCCGCGCCCGCACCCCGGCGTCAGGACGCGCGTCCCCTTCGGGAGCCTGGCCCCCCGGACCGCCCGGATGAGCGGGGGCGCAGCCTCCCCCTTGTCCCACGGCGGCGTCTCATGCTCATCATAAACCGCCTGCCAGTAAGCGGCGTCCCTCGGCGTGGCGGACATAAAACCTCCTGGGTAAGGTCCTAATATACTACCCCTCCCCCGGACCCGTCAACCCCGTTTGATCCCGGCCCTCTCGAACGCCTCCGACAGCGTCTTGTAAGACAGGTCCGCGGCGGCGTAAGGATCATAATTCGGCCTCCGCTGGACCATGACGCTCACCTCCACGGTGATATACCCGCCATACCCCGCCTGCTCCATGGCCTTCAGGTAGCGCACGTAGTCGAACGCCCCCTCGCCGGGGATCAGAAAGTCGTGACGGGGCGCGCGCCCCCGCTGGTCCTTCACGTGCGTGTGGACCGCGTGGGGGGCCATAACCGGCACCGTCTCCTCGAGGCCCAGGCCGACCACGTCGAAGTGGCTGATGTCGAAGTTGAGCTTGAGATAGGGGGAGTTCACCTGCTGCAACAGCCACAGGACCCGGTCGGGCCGGTCCACGCTCGCCCCCACGTGCGGCTCCAGCGCAATCGTGACCCCCTTTGATGCCGCGCGGCGGACCACCTCTCCCACCCGCTCGACGAGCCGGGCGCGCACCTCCTCCCACTGGTCGGGCCGCCCGCCCAGCGTGGTGTCGATGGCCGGGGGCGTCGGCCCCTGCGCCAGGTCCACCGCCAGGTCGATCGCCCCGGCCAGCCGGTCCACGTTGGCCCTGTGCCTCTCCGCATCCGCCTCCAGAAACGTCGTGTGCGCCGCGATGGCCGGCAGGTCCAGGCCATACTCCCGGTAGAGGTCCCGGATGCGCCGCCGCGCCGCCGCGTCGAGCGTGCGCAGCTCCGTCGTGTAGCCGGGGATCACCGTCAGCTCGACCCCCTCAAACCCCAGCCCCGCCAGGTGCGCCAGGGCGCTGTCGATCGGAACCTTTGGCATGCCCCACGTGCTGTAGCCGAGTTTCATAAATCGCTCCTTTTCCTCTTTCCTTACCGCTCCCTTTCGATTATCTTATCATCTTCCTCCAGATCAATCCATTTTCCTATCGGAGATTCCCATGAAACTCGTCACCACGCATCGCCTCCCCGAAGACGCCGTCCGGGCCATCTCCCCGGACATCGAAATCCTTCAGGTCAGCGGAGAGGAGGCCCTCCTCCGGGCCGCGTCGGACGCCGACGCCATCATCGGGGGGTTCGGCGGATCGTCCGGGGCGCAGTTCGAGCGCCTCGTCCGGGCCGCGAAGCGCGTCCGGTGGGTCCACACCTCCAGCGCCGGCGTGGACCCCCTGTTCTGCCCCGACTTCCTCTCGCGGGACATCGTCCTGACCTGCGCCAAAGGGCACGCCGTCGGCACCCTCCTGGCCGAGCACGCCTTCGCCCTGCTCCTGGCCCTTACGCGGAACATCGCGGCGTGCGCCCGGATGAGGGCCTGGGGCCGGAACAGCGGGGCCGGTCGGGGCGTCTCAGAACTCAGGGGCAAGACCATGGGCATCGTCGGGTTCGGAGGCGTCGGCCTGGCCCTGGCCCGCCGCGCCAGGGCGTTCGACATGGACGCGGTGGCCGTCCGGCGGACGCCGTCAGACGACGCGCCAGAGGGCGTCGCCGTGTGGGGGGCAGACCGTCTCCACGACCTCCTGGCCCGCTCCGACGCCGTCGTCCTCACCGTCCCCCTGACCCGGGAGACGAAGGGGATGTTCGACCGCCACGCCTTCCAGCGGATGAAGCCCACGGCCATCCTGGTCAATGTGGGCCGGGGGGAGGTCGTGGACACAGAGGCATTGATCGACGCCCTGCGGAACAACCGGATCGCGGGCGCCGGCCTGGACGTGTTCGAGCAGGAGCCCCTGCCGGACGACAGCCCCCTCTGGGACATGGAGAACGTCGTCATCACCCCCCACATCGCCGGGAACTCCCCCGACCGGGCCGGCCGCAACCTGGAGACCGTGCTGGAGAACCTCCGGCGATTCGTCCAGGGCCAGCCCCTCATCGGCGTCGTGGACAGGGCGGCGGGCTACTGAATCAACGACACCGGATCGAAAATGTCAAGGCAAACGTGAGGAGGCTTCATGGCGGCAGAGCAGATGGGCGACCGGGAGATGGTGGGGCGTCTCAGGGAGGCGAAGGAGAAGATATCCGGGGAGGTCGGGAAGGTGATCGTGGGCCAGAAGGAGATCATCGAGCAGCTCCTGATCGCCCTCCTGTGCGGCGGCCACTGCCTGCTCGTGGGCGTTCCGGGCCTGGCCAAGACCCTCCTGATCAACACCCTGGCCAGGGCCCTGGACCTCTCCTTCAACCGCATCCAGTTCACGCCCGACCTGATGCCGTCGGACATCACCGGGACCGAGGTCCTGGAGGAGGACCTCTCCACCGGCCGCAAGGTCTTCCGGTTCGTGAAGGGCCCCATCTTCGCGAACGTGGTCCTGGCCGACGAGATCAACCGGACCCCGCCCAAGACGCAGGCCGCGCTGCTGCAGGCCATGCAGGAGCACGAGGTGACGGCGGGCGGGGAGACCCTCAAACTCTTCGAGCCCTTCTTCGTGCTGGCCACCCAGAACCCCATCGAACAGGAGGGGACCTACCCGCTGCCGGAGGCCCAGCTCGACCGGTTCATCTTCAACCTCTGGATCGACTACCCCACGGAGGAGGAGGAGCGGGAGATCGTCCGACAGACGACCAGCGCCTACGTCGGGGAGGTGCAGAAGGCGCTCAACGCGGACCAGATCGTCGAACTCCAGCGCCTCGTCCGCCGGGTGCCCGTGCCGGGGCCCGTGGTCGACTACGCCGTGCGCCTGGTCACCAGCACCCGGCCGGGCCACAACGGGGCGCCCGCCTACGTCCGGGAGATGGTCAGCTGGGGCGCCGGCCCCAGGGCGTCCCAGTGCCTGGTCCTGGGGGCCAAGGCGCGCGCCGTGCTCGACGGCCGCCCGTCCGCCTCGGTGGAGGACGTGCGAACCGTGGCCATCCCCGCCATGCGGCACCGCATCGTCACGAACTTCAACGCCGAGGCCGAAGGCGTCGGCGCCGTGGACATCGTCCGTCGCCTTCTTGAAGAGATAAAGGCATAGATGCCCGACTACCGCGAATTCCTGAGACCCGACGTGGTCTCCCGCCTCTCCCGCCTCGACATCGTGGCCCGGCTCGTCGTGGAGGGGTTCATCACCGGCCTCCACAGGAGCCCCTACCACGGGTTCTCGGTGGAGTTCGCGGAATACAGGCCCTACATGCCGGGGGACCCGATCCGGGACGTCGACTGGAAGGCCTACGGGAAGACCGACCGGCTCTACGTCAAAGAGCACGAGGAGGAGACGAACCTCAAGGCCTACCTCCTGCTGGACGCCAGCGGGTCCATGGCCTACGGGTCGGCCGGCCTCACCAAGTTCCGCTACGCCTGCCTTATCGCCGCCGCCCTCAGCCACCTCATGCTCCGGCAGCGGGACGCCGTGGGCCTGGTCCTGTTCGACGCGGGCATCCGGCGCTACATCCCCCCCCGGTCCGTCACCACCCACCTCCACACCCTCCTCCGGGAGATCCAGGCCGCGGAGGCGGGCGCGGACACGGACCTCTCCCGGACCTTCCACGACCTGGCCGAGCGCATCCGGCGGCGCGGGTTGATCGTCGTCCTCTCGGACTTCACGCCCACGGAGGACTGCGACACCCTCCCGAAGCGGCGGGACCACGTGGACCGGGTGCTCTCGGGCCTCAAGCACTTCCGCCATCGGAAGCACGAGGTCATCGTCTTCCACCTCCTGGACCCGAAGGAGCGGGACCTCACCTTCGACCGGGAGACCCGCTTCGTCGGCCTGGAGCGGGGGGCGGAGGTGGCCACCGAGCCCTGGCACATCGCGGAGGAGTACCGGCGCGTCATGCGGGAGGAGCTCGACCGCTACCGGCGGGAGTGCCGGGAGGGGATGATCGACTACGTGCCGGTGGACACGGCGGAGCCGTTCGACACGGTCCTGTTTAACTACCTGGCGAAGCGAAAAAAGTTGGGGTGAGCCTGCCATGAGCGAACAGATCTTCGACGTCAACCAGTCCGATTTCGACCTGAAGGTGATTGAAGAATCGTCCCGCCGGACCGTGGTGGTGGATTTCTGGGCGGCCTGGTGCGGGCCCTGCCGGACCCTGGGCCCCATCCTGGAGCAGGTGGTGACCTCTCTGGGCGACCGCGCCGCCCTGGCGAAGGTGGACGTGGACCGGAACCCGGACCTGGCGATGGCGTATCAGGTCAGAGGCATCCCGGCGGTCAAGGTCTTCCGGGACGGGCAGATCGTCTCGGAGTTCGTGGGGGCATTGCCGCAATCCGAGGTCGAGGCCATCCTGAAATCCGTGACATCCGACGAGAACGACGACCTGCTCACCCAGGCCGACGCCCTCGCGGAGCGCGGAGAGACAGACCGCGCCGCCCTCATTTATGAGCGCATCCTGGAGCACAGGCCGGACGACGACCGGGCCCTGTTCGGCCTCGCCTGGGCGTTTCTAAACCTGAAACGCCATCCCCGCGTCCGGGAGCTGGCGGGGAGGATTCAGGAGGGGAGCCCTTTTTACGACAGGGCCAGGGCGCTCCTGAAGCAGGTCGAACGCATCGAGGCCTGCGCGGCGGCGGGCGGCCGCGCCGCCTGCGAAAAGCGGGTCTCCGAAACCCCCGAGGACCTCGACGCCCGCTTTAACCTGGCCGTCTGCTGCGCCGCCGGGGGGGACTACGCCGCCGCCCTGAGGGAGTGGCTCGCCATCGTGGAGCGGAAGAAGACCTTCCGGGACGGCGCGGCCAGGGACGCCATGGTCTCCATCTTCCACCTCCTCGGCCAAAATCATGAGACAGTAGGGGACTATCCGCAGCGGCTCTATCGAGCGTTGTATTAGACACCTATCCCCCCGACCCCCTTTCCTAAAGGAAAGGGGGAGCAGCCTTGTCAAAACGACAAAGGGCGCGCCGTCCCGGCTTTCAAGCAGGGGGCCGGTTCAGGCAAGGAGGGGTACGAGCGCAGCTATGCTGCGCGGGTGGGTGGTGGAAGGGGCTCGGGCTACCACGGGATCGAGATTACACAACCTGAACGGAGTACGGCGCGCCAAGCCCCTCGCGGCGTCTGAGCGAGCGTCCTTCTTTTGTGCCACTTTTCTTGGACGAGCAAGAAAAGTGGCAATGTGGGAAGGATGAGAGGCGGCGGGGTTTTCATTACAAACGAAGGAGGACTCTCATGAAATCCGCACTCATGGTCCACGGCGGCTGGCAGGGCCACGAGCCCAGGCAGTGCGTGGAGGTCTTCGCCCCCTTCCTGCGGGTGCAGGGCTACGAGGTGGAGATCGCAGACACCCTGGACGTCTACCTCGACGAGGCGAAGATGGCGGCCCTCAGCCTCATCGTGCCGGTCTGGACGATGGGGACCATCGCGCGCGAGCAGGAGAAGGGGTTGCTAAAGGCCGTCAGGAGCGGCGTGGGCATCGCGGGGTGGCACGGCGGAATGGCCGACGCCTTCCGCAACAACACCGAGTATCAGTTCATGGTCGGCGGCCAGTGGGTCGCGCACCCCGGCGGCATCATCGACTACGAAGTCCGCATCGTCAATCACGACGACCCCATCACCGCCGGCCTCCGGGACTTCAAGATGAGGTCCGAGCAGTACTACCTCCACGTCGACCCCTCCAACGAGGTCCTGGCCACCACCACCTTCAGCGGCGAGCACGCCCCCTGGATCGAGGGCTGCGTCATGCCCGTCGTCTGGAAGCGGCGATGGGGTCAGGGCCGGGTGTTCTACTGCTCCCTCGGGCACGTCGCCAGGGACTTCGACGTGCCCGAGGCCCGCGAGATCGTCCAGCGCGGCCTGCTCTGGGCGAGCCGGTAGGCAGGAGACCAGACCATGTCCATACCTAAAACCAAAATCGGCCTCATCGGCTGCGGCACGATCAGCAAGGTCTATCTCGAAGTGAGCAGGACCCTCGAAGACCTCGACGTCGTCGCCTGCGCGGACCTGATCCCGGAGCGGGCGAAGGCGAAGGCCGCGGAGTTCCACATCCCGAAGGCCTGCGGCGTCCAGGACCTCCTGAAGGACCCGGAGGTCCAGATCGTCCTCAACCTCACCATCCCGAAGGCCCACGCGGAGGTCGGCCTCGCGGCGCTGGAGTCCGGCAAGTCCGTCTACAACGAGAAGCCGCTGACCGTCAGCCGGGAGGACGGCCGGCGGATGCTGGAGACGGCCAGGTCGCGCGGGCTTCGGGTCGGCGGCGCCCCCGACACCTTCCTGGGGGGCGGCATCCAGACCTGCCGCAAGCTCATCGACGACGGCTGGATCGGCGAACCCGTCGCCGCGACCGCCTTCATGACCGGCCACGGCCACGAGAGCTGGCACCCGGACCCCGACTTCTACTACCAGCCCGGAGGCGGGCCGATGTTCGACATGGGGCCTTATTACCTGACCGCCCTTGTCGTCCTGCTGGGCCCCATCCGGCGGGTCACCGGCTCCGCGCGCATCACCTTCCCCGAGCGCACCATCACCAGCCAGCCCAGGCGCGGCGCGAAGATCCAGGTCAACACCCCCACCCACGTCGCGGGCGTGATGGACTTCGCCAGCGGCGCTGTCGGGACCGTCATCACCAGCTTCGACGTCTGGGCGGCCCAGCTGCCCCGCATCGAAGTCTACGGGTCGGAGGGGTCCCTGAGCGTGCCCGACCCCAACGGCTTCGGCGGCCCCGTTCGCATCCGACGCGCCGGCGCAGCCGAGTGGAGCGAGGTCCCCCTGACCCACGCCTACGCCAAACAGAGCCGAGGCCTCGGCGTCGCGGACATGGCCTGCGCCCTCCGCTCCGGCCGGCCCCACCGGGCCAGCGGCGAACTCGCCTATCACGTCCTCGACGCCATGCACGCCTTCCACGACGCCTCCCGCGAGGGCCGGCACGTGGAGCTGGCCAGCGCCTGCGCCCGCCCCGCCCCCCTGCCGATGGGCCTGCGGGAGGGCGCGCTGGACGAATGAACTGCCCCAAAGCCTCCTGACGCACGGCGCGACCTGCGCCGACGCCCTACGGGACCTGCTCCGGGACGGCTACCGGGGGACGGCCAGCATCGAGCACTGGGGCTCTCCGGGCCTGATGCTCAGAGGTATCCAGGAACTCAGGGCAGTCCTGGATCGTCTATGATCTAAACGACATCTGTTGACTTTACGGCGCTTTTTGCGGATATTCTTGTATCCGCGCATATGCAACGATGAAGGGCCGGTTTCGGCCGTCCTGTATCAGCGAAATTTCGACCGTCCAGTGCGCAAGCGAAGCAGGGAGTGACATCGCCATGAACTTCGACATCGGACCCATCATAGAAGGATGGGAGTTTGACCCCACCGACATCTGCGCCCGGAAGATCACGGGGGTGGATGGGAGGTCCAAGATACAGGTCCGGCTCGACCTGGGCCTGTTGCAGATGGAGATGGAGGGCCGGCCGGACGGGCAGCGGCCCTTCGACAAAGAATCCCTGTTGGAATACCACCAGGACAAACTGGATTCCCACAGGTCCAAACACGGATCGGACGCCGGGTTCCAGATCGACCGCGAGGCCTGCGCCCACCTGGAGCAGGAGGGCCTTCAGTACTACCACCGCTACGTCTGTCTGTTCCGCCTCGAGGAGTATGAGGGGGTGGAGCGGGACACCGCGCGCAACCTGCGCCTGTTCGACTTCGTCCATCAATACGCCGCGGACGAGGAGGATCGAACCCACATGGAGCAGTATCGCCCTTATGTCATCATGATGAACACCCGCGCGAAAGGGGCGATCAACCTCAACCGGAAGAACCACAATGCGGCGCTCCAGCAGATCGAGGCGGGGATCGAGCGGATCAGGGCCTTCCTCCAGGAGACCGGACAGGTGGATGAGATCGAGTCAAGCAACGAAATCAACTTCCTCCGGCAGTGGGAGGAGGAGGTGCGCCGAAACCGGCCCCTGACCCTTAAACAGCGCCTTCAGCAGCAACTCCAGGAGGCCATCGCACGGGAGGAGTTCGAGCGGGCCGCGGAGATCCGGGACCAGGTCCGGAAACTGGAACGAAACGAGCGGTAAATCCTGACCCACGGTTCTTTCTGATGCCTCTCGTCTCCGTCGCCATCGCCAACTGGAACGGCATCCGCTACATCCGGCGATGCCTGGATGCGGTGTTCGGGCAGACCTACCCGGAGATCGAGGTCATCGTCGTGGACAACGGCTCTGCGGACGGCTCGAAAGAGGTCATCCGGAACGCCTATCCCCAGGCGAAACTGATCGAGAACCCGGCGAACAGAGGGTTCGGCGCGGCCTACAATCAGGCCATCCGGGCCTCGCGCGGCGCTTACGTGCTCGTCCTCAACGCGGACGTCTTCCTGGACCCGGATTTTGTCCGTGTCGCAACATCCTGCATGGAGAGAGACACCCGGATCGGGACGGTGGCGGGCTGCGTCTACCGGGATGGGACGCAGGAGGTCATGAACGTCGGCGTCTACCTGAGAAAACGCCTCTCCCTCGTCAACAGCGCCAACGTGGACCGGGAGGAGTTCGTCTTCGGCTCCACCGGCGCCCTGCCGTTTCACCGACGGGCGATGCTGGAGGACATCAGGGTCTTCGACGAATACTTCGATGAGTCCTATTTCGCCTATCAGGAGGACATCGACCTGGCCTGGCGCGCCCAGTTGCGGGGGTGGAGATGCCTCTACGCGCCGGAGGCCACGGCCCACCACGTGGGCTCGGCCTCCGTGGACGGCCAGGTCCGGCTGATCGACAAGCCCCCCTTCTTCCAGCGCCACGTCCTCAAAAACCGCTACATGACCCTCACCAAGAATTGCTCGCCGGGCGTCTTCCTTTTTTTGCTCCCCTCCCTCCTGCTGACCGAACTGTTGGCATGGCCCTATTTCCTCCTGAGACACCCGTTCCGGGTGCCTTATCTTGTCCTTGCCGTCGTCGACTATCTCCGCCTGCTGCCGCTCACGCTCCGCAAGAGGCGCCTCATTCAGGGCCGGCGGCGGGTGAATGACCGCTACATCCGGCAGTTCTTCAAAGGATTCTGACCCTGCGCCGAATCAAGGTCCTGCACGTCATCACCCGCCTGTCCGTGGGGGGCGCCCCCCAGAACATGCTCGCCGTCGCCGGAGGGCTGGACAGAGATCGCTACGAGGTCTCCGTGGCCTGCGGGACAGGTGACCCCTCGGAGGGGAGCCTGATGGACCGCGCGGCGGCGATGGGGATTCCGGTCCGCCTCATTCGCGGGCTCCAGCGCGAGATCGCCCCCCTGAGGGACACCCTCACCTTCTGGCGTCTCCTCCGATTCATCCGGAGGGGCGGATACCAGATCGTCCACACGCACATCTCCAAGGCCGGCGTGCTGGGCCGTCTGGCCGCGGCCGCCTCGGGCGTCCCGGTGATCCTGCACACCTACCACGGGGACGTGTTCCAGTCCTACTTCAGCCCGTTCAGGAGCCGCCTCCTGCTGACATTCGAGCAGGTCGCCGCCGCCGTCTCGGACCGGCTGATCGAGGTCAGCCGCGCCACGCTGAAACGCCACGTGGCCTACGGCGTCGCGCGCCCTGGCCGGTTCGTCGTCATCCCCAACGGCATCGACCTGACCCCGTTCGACCGGCCAGCCCCCGATGCCTGCGAGGCCCGGGCGCGGCTCGGCCTCCCCCTGAAGGCCCCGGTCGTCGGGACGGTGGCCATGCTCGTCCCGGTGAAACGCATCGACGTCCTCCTCATCGCCATGGAGACGGTCCTCCGCAAACTCCCCGACGCCGCGCTGGTGATCGTCGGCGACGGCAATCAGAGAACCCTCCTCGAAGGCCGGGCGGGCGTCCCCTCGCTCTGCGGGCGCGTCCGCTTCCTCGGCCTCCGGGACGACGTCCCGGCCCTCATGTCCGCCTTCGACGCCCTGGTCCTGTCGTCCGACGAGGAGGGCTGCCCCACCTCGCCCATCGAGGCGATGGCCGCCGGACGCCCCGTCGTGGCGACCGACGTGGGCGGCGTCTCCGAGGTCGTGAAACACGCCGAAAACGGGCTCCTGGTCCCCCGACGGGACCCGGATCGCCTGGCCGACGCCATCCTCTCCCTCCTCCAGTCCCCCGACCGGGCGAGGACGATGGGCCTCAGGGGGCGGCAGATCGCGCAGGAGCGGTTCGACGTGCGGCAAATGGTGGCGCAGGTGGACGCGCTCTATCGGGAGCTGCTCCGCGAGAAGGGAATTGAAAACCCGTGATCCGGGTACCGTGGACCGTGATTCGTAAAAACCAAGACAAATCGGGTGGAGAGGGAACGGATCACGGATCACGAACCACGAACCACGAGAATTTATGATCTTAGTCACCGGCGCCACCGGCTACGCAGGCCCCTTCGTCGTGGAGGCCCTGCTCCGGGCGGAGGAGGAGGTCAGGGTGCTGGTGCGGCGCACGAGCGACACCGCAGCCATCCGGAAGGCCCGCCCGGAGATCGCCGTTGGGGACCTGGAGGAGGACCGCTCCCTGCTGGACGCCCTGGACGGCGCGGAGGCCCTCGTCGCCGTCTCGCACATCCGCCACGCCCCGGCCCTGGTCCGGGCCTGCGCGGCCCGGGGGGTGACGCGGGCCGTCTTCTTCAGCTCGACCCGCCTGACCTCAAAAGTCCCCTCCCCCACCGTGCAGGAGGTGATCGCCGGGGAGGCCGCGGTGACCGGGTCCAGGCTCGACTTCACGCTCCTCCGCCCCACGATGATCTACGGCCCTGGCGACGACCGGAACATCTCCCGCCTCCGGCGGCACATCCGGACGCGCCGGATTATCCCGGTGTTCGGGAGCGGGGAGCGCCCCCAGCAGCCCGTCTTCGTCCGGGACGTGGCGCAGGCCGTGCCCCAGGCGCTCTGCCGGGCCTCTACCGTTCGGAAGGCCTACGTCCTGGCCGGCCCCAGGCCGATCTCCTACATCCGCCTGATCGACGCCATCGCGGAGGCGGAAGGCCGGTGGATCGTGAAGGTCTATCTCCCTGTCCGGGTGTCCGCCTGGGTCGTCGGGGCCTACGAGCGATCTTCGAGCGCCCCTCGCATCACCGCCGAGCAGGTCCGGAGATTCGACGAGGCCAAGGCCTTTGACGTCTCCGACGCCCGGCGGGACTTCGGCTACGACCCGGTCCCCTTTGAGGAAGGGCTCAGATTAAGCAATGAGTCCTCCTGAGTAAAAGCAAAGAACAGGGCTTTTGCCTTTACTCAGGACTCAGGACTCAGGACTTTTTTGCTCGTCACTCATCACTGTCTATGCCTGCTGACTCAACCTGGACGTTTTTCGGCGCGGCCCTCGTGTCCGCCGTCGTGACCTTCTTTGTCCGGAGGTTCGCCCTGCGGGCCCGCCTGCTCGACATCCCGAACGAGCGGAGCTCCCACACGGTCCCGGTCCCGCGCCTCGGCGGCGTGGGCCTGGTGTGCGGGATCTGGGCCGTGGCGGCGGCCACGGCCACCATAAGAGTCCATCCGACGCTCTGGATGACGCTCTTCAGCACGCTCCCGCTCTACCTGCTGATCTACGACGACCTCCTCGCCGCCTTCGGCAAACACATGAAACAGATGCCGAAGTTTGCGACCCAGTTCACGGCGTCCATCCTGCTCATCCTCAAGTCGGGCTTTATGCTGCAGACCATCACCCTCCCTGCCATAGGACAGTTTCACCTCGGATGGGCCGCCATCCCCGTGACGTTCCTCTGGCTCCTCTATGTCACGAACATCTACAACTTCATGGACGGCATCGACGGCCTGGCGGGCAGCCAGGGCCTCCTGATCGCCGCGACCCTCTTCGCCATCGCCGCCAGCGCCGGTTCGCCCGCCCTGCCGATCCTCGCCCTGGCCTTGGCCGGCGCGTCGATGGGATTCCTGGTCTTCAACCGCCCCCCGGCCAGCATCATCATGGGCGACGTGGGGAGCGCCTTCCTCGGCTTTCTGCTGGCCGCGTGCGGCGTGCTCGGCGAGCGGGAGGGCGTCTCGTTCCTGACCATGCCCATCCTGCTCGGCCCGTTCCTGTTCGACGCGACCTACACGCTCCTGCGGAGACTGCTCCGGGGGGAGAACATCTTTCAGGCCCATCGCCTCCACCTCTATCAGCGGCTCGTCCGCCTCGGCGTCTGCCCTGCGTGGGTGGACCTCCTGTATGTCTTGGCCCTCCTCCCGTGCGGCCTCAGCGCGATCTTCCTGCACCGGGGCAGGGCCGTGGCCTCGCTCGCGGCATTCGCGGCCTTCCTGGCCTTCGGCGTCTCCGGTACACGGTGGGTGGAGCGAAAGTGGAATCAACTACAGGAGTCAGGGGTCAGGGACCAGGCCCCCGACACCCGACACCCGACACCCGACACCTGATCTTATGACCTACGAAACCCTCATCGCCCGGCGCTACCTCCGCTCCATCCGGGGCCGGGGCCGCATCTCCGTCACCGCCTGGATCGCGGTGTTCGGCGTGGCCCTCGGCGTGGCCGCCCTCGTCATCGTCCTCTCCGTGATGAACGGGTTCGCGGGCGTCGTGCGCGACCGCCTCCTCGGCGTCAACGCCCACGTGACCGTCCGGAAGGTCTACGGGGAGAGAATCCCGGACTACGCGCGGGTGACAAAGGCCGTCGCCCAGGCAAACCCCGCCGTCATCGGGGCCTCCCCCTACGTCCAGAGCGAAGGGATGATCTGCGCGAAGGAGCGCATCGCAGGGGTGGTCATCCGGGGCGTGGAGGCGGCCTCTCTGGGGACCGTGAGCGATCTGGTCAAATACACGGACGAGAAGACGCTGGACCTGAAGGACCGGACGGTGGACGGCCGGCCCGTGGGAGGCATGGCCATCGGGCGCTACCTGGCCGACAGGCTGGGCGTGGAGCCCGGAGGGGAGGTCTTTCTGGTGGTGCCGGAGTTTTCGTCCTCCGGCGCGCCGGTCACGCCCCGCTACTGGAGGTTCATCGTGACCGGCGTCTTCAACACGGCCTATTATGAGTTCGACTCCGGCCTGGCGGTCATCTCCCTCCAGGCCGCGCAGCGCATCCTCGGCTGGGGGGACGAGGCGTCCGGAATTCGGGTGAAGGTGAGGGACCCACTCGACGCAGACGCCGTCGCCGAGGCCGTCCGGGGGGAGTTGAGGCCGCTCGACCCCGGCCTCTACGCCACCTCCTGGGTCCGTGAGAACGGCAACCTGTTCGTCTG
Organism: uncultured Gemmatimonas sp.; assembly: GCA_964428665.1. Lineage (GTDB taxonomy): Bacteria > Latescibacterota > UBA2968 > SICM01 > SICM01 > SICM01. The sequence goes on along the minus strand of CAYRZX010000010.1, from coordinate 3,177 downwards.
GATCAGGCTGGAGAAATGGTTCAGCTTCCTGGCCCTCAGCCTGATCGTGCTCGTGGCCTCCTTCAACATCATGAGCATCCTGTCCATGATCGTCATGGACAAGCGGCGGGAGATCGGCATCCTGAAGGCGATGGGGGCCACCCGCAAGAGCCTCCAGCGCATCTTCACGCTCAACGGCCTGACCGTGGGCCTGTCCGGCGTGGCCCTCGGAGACCTGATCGGGTTCACCCTCTGCTACCTCCAGCAGCGCTACGAGCTGCTCTCCCTGCCGGGGGACGTCTACATCATCAGCGCCTTCCCGGTGGACATGCGCGCCGCCGACTTCGCGGCCATCTCCGGGGCCGCCCTGCTCATCTGCTACCTGATGGCCCGCTTCCCCGCCCGCAGCGCCGCCGCCCTGGAGCCGGTGGAGGCGATTCGCTACGAGTGAAGGCAACGATGAAGTATGAGCGATGAACGATGAACAAAACCATCTGCCTTTTCGTTCATCGTTCATCATTCATCGTTCTGCGTTGCTTTTGTTCACGCCCACGCCCCCTTCGCCATCAATCCCCCGTCCACGCACACATACTCCCCCGTCATAAATGACGCCCGGCCGCTCGCCAGGAACAGCGCCACCTCCGCGACCTCCTCCGGCCTCCCGATCCGCCCGATGGGGTGCGCCGCGTCCATCTTCGCCCGGACCGCCTCCTCCTTCTCGCCGGAGACCCGGACGGCCTCCGCCACCAGCGGCGTGTCGATCGTCCCCGGACAGATCGCCAGCACTCGAATCCCGTCCGCCGCGTAGTCCAGCGCGAGCTGCCGGGTCAGCGACAGCACCCCCCCTTTGCTGGCCGCGTAGGCCGGCACCTTCGGGGCCGACTGCAGCCCCTGAACGCTGGCCGTGTTGAGGATCACCCCGCCCCCTCGCCTCCGCATCTCCGGGATGCAGTACTTGCTCATCAGAAAGTGGCTCTTCAGGTTCACGTCTAAGATGCGGTCCCACACCTCCTCCGGGCACTCGTGCGCCATCAGGTAGCTGTCCGTCGGCTGGATGCCCACGTTGTTGAACAGCACGTCCACGCCCCCGAAGGCCGAGACTGTCTCCCCCACCAGCGCCCGGCACTGCGCCGCGTCGGCCACGTCCGCCTTCAGGAACAGCAACCGCCCGGCCAGCCCGGCGGCGTCCCGCGCGATCTCCTCCCCGGCGGCCCCGTCCACGTCCGCGCAGACCACCCCCGCCCCCTCCCGCGCGAACGCCAGACAGCTCGCCCGCCCGATCCCCTTGGCCCCCCCCGTCACGATGACGACCTTATCCTTGAACGCCTGCATCGCGGCCCTCCTTGAGAATCCGTTTTACAGTGAAACGTCAAACGTCAAACGTCAAACGTGAAAACCGCCTTTGCTTTTTCGTTTCACGTTTCACGTTTCACGTTTCACGTCTTTAGACACGCCTCATACACAGCCTGCGTCTCCCCGGCCATCCGCGCCGCTGAAAAATGCGCCTCGACCCGCGCCCGGCCCTTGCGGCCCATCTCTTCACACCTCGCCGGGTCGCTCAGCAGCCCGATCAGCGCGTCCGCGAGGCGCTCCGCATCCCCCGACGGTACCAGGATCCCCGTCTCCCCATCGACCACGCCCGCCTCCATCCCGTCCACATTCGAGGCCACAACAGGCCGGCCGCAGGCCATCGCCTCCATCACAACGAGTGGAGGCCCCACCTCATAGGCCGACGGCAGGGCAAGGACCTGTGCCCCCCGGATCAGGCCGTGCACGTCCCGCCGTTCCCCGGCAAAGATGATCTTCGCGCCTGACGCCCGTGCGGCCTGCTCCAGCTCCGACCGCAGCGGCCCGTCCCCCACGATCAGAAATCCGGCGTCCGGCACAGCCCGGATTACTCTCGGCGCCGCGTCAATCAACAAAGACAGTCCCTTCTGCTCAGTCAGGCGGCCTACGGTGATCACGACCCTACGGCCCTTCAGAACCTCGTAAACAGTGCCAGAACCAGGTATGAACCGATCGATTTCAATCCCGTTCCAGACGACGGCCAGCCGATCCCGGGGAACCTCAAAAAAACGAACCAGGAGGTTTGCGCTCGATTCGCTAACGGCGATGACGCGGTCCAGGGACGCAACCACAGCGCACTCCAGAAGCCGTCCCCGCAGCGATGCCGTGCGCACCCTCGGAGGGAGATGGTAGGTCGCCACTCTCTTTGAGCCTCCGGCCCACCGCGCGGCCAGGATGCTGTACTGCCCCTGATACGCATTGAAAAGATTGAAATGGATCAGGTCCGCCCCGGCCTCCCGGAACAGCCTCCGCTGCTGCGCCATCCCCGCCACATCCCATTTCCCCCGGACAGGCGCGACGAACCTCACCGCCACATCCAGGTCACGGGCCTTCTCGACCAGCGCCCCCGGCGTGTCGGGGTGGCAGAACAGCGCCGGCCTGAACCGCCCCCGGTCCATCCGCTCCCACAGGATCGCCAGGTAGCGCTCCGCCCCCCCGAAGGTGACGGCCTCGGACACGTAGAGGATTCGGTAAGACATCGCGATATAAGATAGGTAGACAGCCCTAACATCTATGCGGTGCAACGTAAACTTGATGAGGCGATCCTTAAAAATCAGCTTGACAAAACCTCCAATTTTGACTAAAATAGCTATATTAGCAAACACATCTAATTTGGAGGCATATGATGAAGACGAGAACGATTAATTCTACAGAGGCTCAGAACAACTTCGGTCAAATTATTGACGCTGTCGTCCAGGATCACACCCGCTTTATTGTTAAACGTCGTAACATATCTCAGGTAGTAATAATGAGTCTATCGGATCTCTCCCGATTACTATCGGATGCTTCTGAAAGAAAAAAAATGGACAACATGATTCGTGAATTGACACCCGTCTATAATTTAGGTGAAACAGTGGATAAATCCGAATAAGTCAGAGGGGAAAAAAGCGCGTTTGAAAATAACAAGGATCAATTCACCTCAAGAAAGGAGTAAATCCATGTCATATCTGGTACAACCTAAACAAGGGGAGGAACTTAATCGATTACATAAAGAAGATATGCCGATTCATGAATGGTATCGTTTCGTCCTCTCCTTTCCTCCCCATTTAGTTCGCCATTATATCGAAAAATTCAACCTTTCTAAACATCATTGGGTTCTTGATCCTTTTTGCGGTACTGGTACTACACTTG
>CAYRZX010000009.1:0-43491 GCA_964428665.1 uncultured Gemmatimonas sp. | reverse complement strand
CCTTTGGGGGAGGGGTCGGGGGAGGGGTCTTCACGCCTCACGCCTGATCGAGAGACTCGCCCGGAGGAGGCTGACGTCCCGGAGCGGCCGTCCGTGCGTCTCCCCAAAAGGCCCTCGCGGGTCGAGCCGGCGGAGGGGGACGAGCCGGTTGAGAGGGTCCTGCGCGACGCCTCTCCGGCACCCGACGCCGTTTACGCCGTCCCGTCCGTCGACCTCCTGGCCGATCCCCCGGACGGCGGGAACGAGGTGAACCGGGAGGCCCTCGTGGCCTCGGCCCGCAAGCTGGAGTCTAGCCTGATCAGCTTCGGCATCGAAGGCAAGGTCCTTCAGGTGACCCCCGGCCCTGTCATCACCATCTTCGAGGTGGAGCCCCCGCCCGGCGTGAAGGTCAACCGCATCGTCTCTCTGTCGGACGACCTGGCGCTGGCCATGAAGGCCCGCAGCATCCGCATCCAGGCCCCCATCCCCGGCAAGAGCGCGGTGGGCATCGAGATCCCGAACGACGAGTCCTCCGTGGTCTACCTGAAGGAGATCGTGGGGGGGACGGAGTTTCAGAAATCCCCCTCGCGGCTTCTCCTGGCCCTGGGCAAGACCGTGTTCGGGGACCCCTATTGCGCGGACCTGGGAAAGATGCCCCACCTCCTGATCGCCGGGGCCACGGGGGCGGGCAAGTCGGTCTGCATCAACGTCCTGATCTCCAGCCTCCTGTTCAGGGCGACGCCCGACGAGGTCCGGCTGATCATGATCGACCCGAAGATGCTGGAACTCTCGGTGTACAACGATGTCCCCCACCTGCTGGCCCCGGTCGTGACGGACCCGAAGAGGGCGTCCGACGCGCTCCGGTGGACCGTGGGCGAGATGGAGAGCCGCTACCAGCGCCTGGCCCGCGTGGGCGTCCGCAACATCGGCGACTTCAACCTCCGGGTCAAGGGCCTCTTAGTGCGGGGCCGAACGGACGAGAACGGAGAGGTCCCCCGCCCGCTCCCCTACATCGTCGTTCTCATCGACGAGCTGGCCGACCTGATGATGACGGCCCCGGCGGACGTCGAGGACTCCCTCTGCCGGCTGGCGCAGATGGCCCGCGCCGTGGGCATCCATCTCGTCGTGGCCACGCAGCGCCCGTCCGTGAACGTGATCACGGGCGTGATCAAGGCCAACTTTCCGGCGCGCATCGCCTTTCAGGTGGCCTCCAAGATCGACTCTCGCACCATCCTGGACACCGTGGGGGCGGAGAAGCTGCTGGGCCGGGGGGACATGCTCTACCTCCCCGCCGGGCAGCCGGAGCCTGTCCGCATCCACGGGGCCTACATCTCCGCCGAGGAGACCGAGCGGATCGTGGCCGCCATCCAGGCTCAGGGGGCGCCTCTCGGCACCGTCGAACTGACCCCCAGGGCCGAGGAGGCGGCGTTCGACGAGCGGGAGCGGGACCCCCTCTACGAGGAGGCCCTGAGGCTCGTGATCACGCATCAGCAGGCCTCCGCCTCCCTCCTCCAGCGCCGCCTGAAGGTGGGCTACTCCCGCGCCGGGCGGCTGATCGACGAGCTGGAGATGACGGGCATCATCGGGCCGTTCGACGGGAGCAAGGCCAGGCAGGTGCTCGTGGACGAGGCGTATCTGGGGGAGATGTACGGCAAGGCGGAGGAGAAATAAGGCGTATGGAAGACCACGAGGCCGGGCCGGGTGGCGCGCCGGAGGAGGAGCAGAAGCGGTTGACGCAGCGCCTCGGCGAACTCGTCAGCCAGCTGGAGCACATGGAGGTCAAGAGCCTGGCGGAGTACTACGCCAACCCCCGGCAGGTCATGTTCTTCAACGTGATCCTGGGCATCTGCCGGGGCGTGGGGTTTGCCGTCGGGGCCAGCGTGGTGGCCGCCCTCTTCCTGAGCGTCGGGATCAGGGTCCTGTCCCATTTCGTGGACACGCCTCTCATCGGAAAGCTGGCCTCCGACATCATCCACGCCATGAAGGCCTACGAGTCCGCCGGCGGGGCGCCGCCCAAGTGAAAGGCGGAAGGCGGAAGGCGGAAGGCGAACCGCCCCTACAGGCTGAAAGCTGATCGCTGATGGCTGAAGGCTTAAAATGGAGACGCCCGACCCTGCAGGACGTGATCGCCGCCCGGCAGGTCGTCTCGCGGTATCTCCCGAAGACGCCCCTCCACCGCTCCCTCTCCCTCGGCAGGCTGCTGGGCGCGGAGGTGTACGTCAAGCACGAGAACCACCATCCGATCGGGGCGTTCAAGGTGCGGGGCGGGATCCACCGCCTGCACCACCTGACCCCGCAGGAGCGGAGGGCCGGGGTGGTGACGGCCTCCACCGGAAACCACGCCCAGGCGATCGCGTACGCCGCGCGGCTGTTCGACGTGCGGGCGCAGGTCCTGATGCCGGAGCGCTCCAACCCGGACAAGGTGGCGGCGGTGCGGGAGCTGGGCGGGGAGGTCCTGGTTCACGGCAGGGACTTCGACGAGACCCGGTTCTACGCCGAGGACTACGCCCGCGACCGGGGGGCGGTGTTCATCAACTCGGCCAACGAGCCGCACCTGATCTCGGGCGTGGGCACCATGGCCCTTGAAATCTTCGAGGACCTGCCGGACCCGGACCTGTTGATCGTCCCGATCGGCGGCGGGTCGTCGGCGTGCGGCAACGCCATTGTGGCCAGGGCGATCCGCCCGCAGGTCCAGGTGGTGGGCGTGCAGGCCGAGGGCGCGCCCGCAGTGTACCTGTCTTACAGGGCCGGGAGGATCGTGGAGACGCCGGATGCGGCCACCTTCGCCGAGGGGATTGCCACCCGCGTGCCTTTCGAGCTGACCTTCGGGATCATCCTGGACCTGATCGATGACATCGTCCTGGTGAGCGACGACGAGATCGAGCGGGCCATCGTGCGGATGCTCAGGGCCACCCACAACCTGGCCGAGGGGGCCGGGGCCTCCCCGCTGGCCGCGGCCCTCAAGATGAGGGATCGGGTCGCGGGGAAGAAGGTCGTTCTGATCCTGAGCGGAGGGAACCTCACGGTGGAGAAGCTGAGAGAGATTTTGAACAGGGTGGAGTTGGAAGAAAAGATATAAGCGTACCGCAGAGAGCGCGGAGAACGCAGAGAGATAAAGGGCGGAAACCGCTCGTTGACAAGGAGAGTCGAACGTGACTTAGCGACGCACCGGCAAGGCCCATTTCCCCTTTTGCAAGGAGACCTCCCCATGTCTCCCCTTTATGGGTTCCCGGAAGGCACCATGTTCACAGCCCTCTGTATGAAGTGCAGCAAGAGCTGCAAACAGCCGATCACGGTCAGGCTGGTTCACTGTCCCATCTTTGAGCCCCGGATCGATTTCGACGACCTGATGGACCAGCTGAACAAGTTCGAGGAGGAGGCCACGGCGCTCAAGACCCGCACGACGCAGCTCCTGACGGAGGCGGCGCAGGTGGCCCAGAACGGCCCTGCGGAGGAGGAGGAAGAGGAAGCCGCGCCATGAGGATGGCGGCGCCGGGCGCGGCCGTCCTGGCGCTGGCGGCTGCGTCGGTCTGTCTATCCGTTGCAGCGGCGGTTGCGACGGGGCCGACGGTCACGATCTATCGGGACTCCTACGGGGTCCCGCACGTGTACGGCGACTCCGAGGCGGCTGCGGCCTTCGGGGTCGGCTACGCCCAGGCGGAGGATCGGCTCGACGCCCTGCTGTTGAACTACCTGAAGGCCGAGGGTCACGCGGCGCGGGCGCTCGGCGCGAAGGGGTTTGACCGGGACGTGGAGCAGCGGATGTACCGCTACGCCGAGGTGGCGCAGCGCCGGTTCTCCGGCCTGAGTTCGGAGGTCCGGGCGGACCTGACCCATTTCGTGGCGGGGGTCAGGCAGTATATGAAGGAGCATCCCGCCGAGGTCCCGGCGTGGGCCCCTGACCCGCAGCCCTGGCACCCCGTGGCCCTCAGCCGGCTGATCGCGATGCCCTGGCCGCTGGGCCAGGCCAGGGAGGACCTCTGGCGGGCCCCGCCGGAGGAGGGGCGGGGCTCCAACGCCTGGGCGGTGTGCCGGGGGCGGTCCGCCGAAGGATGTCCCATCCTTCTGATCGACCCCCACCTCCCCTGGAACGACGAGAATCTGTTCTATGAGGTCCATTTGCACGGGGGGGACCTGCACGCCTACGGGCACACCTTCGCCGGTCTCCCCTACCCCATCGTGGGGCACAACGACCGGATCGCCTGGGCGTTCACCACGGGGGGGCCGGACTGCGCGGACGTGTACGAGGAGGAGACGGACCCGTCCAACCCCCTGCGCTACCGCTACGACGGGGCGTGGCGGGACGTGGCCGTGGAGACGGTGGAGGCGGAGGCGCGGACGGAGCGGGGCGCGGAGGTGTGGCGAAAGGAGGTCCACCGGACGCACCACGGCCCCGTGGTGGACCGCCGGGGCAACCGGGCCTACGCGGTGAAGACGGCGTACGACGAGGAGGCGGGCTTTCTGGACGGCGTCCGGCGCATCCTCCTGGCAAAGGGGCTGGCCGATTTCCGGGCGGCGCTGGGGGCGCTCTTCATGGTCCCGCAGAATGTGCTCTACGCGGATGTGGAGGACAATCTCTACTACGCCCACGTCGGGCGCGTGCCGGTGAGGCCAGGGGGGTTTGCGTGGGACCGGCCCGTGCCCGGCCAGACCTCTGCGACGGAGTGGAAGGGGTTCCATCCGCTGGAGGACCTAGTCTCTTGCCTCAACCCGCCCGTCGGGTTCCTGCAGAACTGCAATGTCTCGCCGGGGGCGATGTTCCCGGAGAGCCCGATGACGCCCGACCGGTACCTCCCCTATCTCTACAACGACCGGGGGGACCGGACCAACGCCCGGGGCAGCCGGGTCGTGGACATCCTCCTGGCGGACGCGCAGGTGGAGCTGGAGGCCGCGCAGCGGATCGCCGTGGACACCTACGTGCGCGACGCTGAGGCCTGGCAGCAGGCCCTCGTCGAGGCCTACCGGGACCGTCGCCAGGAGTACGGGCATCTCGGCGAGGCCGTCGAGATCCTTCAGGCGTGGGACCGGCAGGCGGACGCGGACAGCCCCGGCATGACGCTCTACCGCTTCTGGCGGAGGGCGCTCCGCTCCTCCGTGACCCTGCCGGAGGACCAGATGCGGGCCATCCAGCAGGGGAGGTCCGTCCAGGGGCCGACGCAGACCGCGCTCTTAGCTGCGCTCGACCAGACGGTCCGGCAGGTGCAGCGGACGTACGGGGGGGTCGAGGTGGCGTGGGGGGACGTGTTCCGGCTGAAGCGAGGGGACCGGACGTGGCCCCTGTCCGGGGCGGGAGGGGAGGGGGTCGGGGTCCTGCGCTCGGTGAGCGGGGGGGACCCGGACCGGCACGGGGTCATCACGGCCAACCGGGGGCAGTCGTGCACCACCCTCGTCCTGCTGGGCGACCCGGTGCAGTCCTTCAGCGCGGTGCCGTGGGGGCAGAGCAACCGGCCCGACTCGCCCCACTTTGCGGACCAGGCGGACCGGCTGTTCAGCCGGGGGCAGTTCAAGCCCACCTGGTACGCGAAGGAGGCGCTGATGGAGAACCTGGAGTCGAAGAGGACGCTGGCGGTCGAGATGAACGATGAACGATGAACGATGAATGCAGCAACGAGATGGGCAGTCCATCCCAGGCCCTCGAAGCGCGGATGCTTTGGGGGCTTTTTATTTTTCCTGGATGTTTTTTACTTCTGCGTCCTTTTGTGCATCTTTACTGTAGAAGCGCGAGACGATAACGGAACAGGGGCATGCCAAGATACGAGAGATGCCGGCGTCGTTTTCAGAGGATTCTCAACACGTTCTGAGATGCCTGGCCGGGGACAGGGACGCCTTCGGGCCGCTCGTGCAGCGATACCAGAACGCGGCGTACGCGATTGCCCTGAATTACGTGCGAAATCGGGCAGATGCGCAGGACATTGTTCAGAACGCCTTCATCATCGCATACTGCAAGCTTGTGCAGCTTCGTGACCCGGCTCTATTCGGCGTCTGGCTCAGGAGGATCGTGGTCACAAGTTGTAAAGAGTGGCTTCGCAGGCAACGGTCTGCTCAGAGCTACGTCTATCCCCTGGACGTCGCTGAATGGGACCTGGCGGATGCAGCCGAGGTTGAGGACCTGAATCAGACCAGGAGAGCAGACCTCTGGGATGCCGTGGACAGGCTTCCCGAGCATTACCGCAGCGCGGTGCTGATGCATTATCTGAGCGGTCTGTCCTACGAGGAGATCGCGACGTTCCTGGATGTGCCGGTGTCGACGATCAGAGGGAGGCTGCAACAGTCCAGGGTGCGGCTCCGAGAGGCGCTCTCACCGCCGGAGAAGGAGGTTATTGAGATGAACAGGATCGACGTGACGAAGGAGGTTCAGGAGGTGGTCTGCCGGATCGCGACGGAGCCGATCCAGGAGAGAATCCCCCTGGGAGATACCGATCATATCGTGCTTTTTTGTGGGATTGATGCTGACATTGAGGTCCGAGAGGCAGAGGGTGAGGACGTGGTCCTGGAAGGGACAAAAGCCTCCATCGGGCTTTCGGAGGAGGCAGCGCGGGCCAGTATGGAGAAGATCCAGATTCTGTCCGACCGGGTGGACAGTTTTTTGGAGACCGGCCCTCATCCGGGAGAAGTCTTTACGGGAACAGACCGCGATAAAGAGGGCAGGGTTGTCGGAAGCCGAAGTGGCACCCGGGGCATGTGGGAGTGGTTCACCCGGGGTGTCTGGACCACCACCACCGATCCGTTGAGCGCCGCGAATCTGTATCCTTTCCTGAAGGATCATATTGACGGTCTGCCCGAAAAGATCCAGGCTGTCCTGGGACGTGCGACCCGGATCTCTATCCTCAGAGAAAGGATGGAGGATATCGTCCTGCCCTCGCAAGCCTACACGGGAGATGTGCGTAAGGTTTTCATGCCCAACTACACGAGTCAGGACGAGGTTCACGGGTCGGTCGGTTATGTGCATCTGGTCGTCGGTGTCCCCTCCTCCAAAACCGTGACGGTCATTCGAGGGCGCAGCCTCCGTGCCTCGGGGTTGCGCGCCTCCCTTTACCTGATGGCAGTCCAGGGCGCGGAGCTATCTGACATTGAAGGCGATGTCTACCTGTTTGACAGTTCCTTCAAGTCGGCAAAGGGCATTCAGGGGAGCCTCCGTCAGCGGTTTTACCGGTACGGCGGGGCGGACTGGTCGGACTACCGGATGAAGAGATGGGAGAAGTGGGAGGGTGAAATCGAGGATGTGAAGGGCGAGGTGGATATCGACGTGGGGCGTGCCCATATTGAGGCCACCAACCTGTCTGGTCGCGTGCGCATTTACAACCGGTACGGGACCACGCGCCTCTACCAGAGCCGTTTTGATCCCGACAGCCGGTTCCGGCTCGAATCGTGCTCAGGCGAGATCCTTCTGTTTCTCAAAGAGGAGTTGATCTCCGGGGTGAATGTGACCGCAAGTTCTCTCTGCGGAACGGTGAGTTTCGACCCACTCAAGGCGCTGGGCGCTCTCAACCAGAGAAACGACCAATATCTCATGGTGATGTCTACCATGACCTCCTCTCGCGGGAAATCGAGCGGGAACGTGCTGGAGGCGGATATCTATCTCAAGACGGAGAGCGGGGACGTGACCATCGAGAAGATGAAGTAGGCGTGAGAAGAGCTGGCCATTTCATGGCGCGGGACTGAAGCCACCCCGCCTGTCGCTCCCGTTGAGGTCGCGACCCCGGCCCTGCGCTACCCCTGAAAAGCCCGGCGCAGCCGGGCTGGGGGAGTCCGCCGCAGGCGGACTTTGTAGAGGGAGCGAGGGAGTTTACTCCCTCGCAAAAAGGCGACTCGCCAGGCTTCTTCTGCGCAGCGAGGAGATTCACTTCCTCGCTGCTTTTTTGTATTTTATGGCCTAACCGCTGGCGGTCTCGTGTCACCTATAGAACAGAGGGGTAAGGGTGGAACCCCGGAAAATCGGAGGGCGTCTTGATTGATCTGGAGGTCATCCGGCGCGCTGTGGACGGAGACGCTGAGGCCCGCCAGGCCGTCCTGGAGGGGTGCCAGGGGCGCGCCCTGGCCGTGGCCAGGGGGTTCACCGGCGGCCGGGACGAGGCCGAGGACCTGGCCCAGGAGATCCTGATAAAGGTCTACCAGTCCCTCCCCTTTTTGAAAAAGCCGGAGCGCTTCTGGGGATGGTTCGAGACGCTGGCCCAGCGGGTCTGCCTGGGGTGGAGGCGGAGGGAGCAGCGGCGGCAGTTGATCCTGGGAGAACTGTGTATAGAGGATGAGCGAGAGGACCCCTCGGTAGCGCCGGACCCCTTCTCAGGGCCGGAGGAGGCCCTGCTCGAAGCGGAGCGACGCCAGGGGATTCAAAGGGCGTTGAGGAACATCGGCACGCAGGGCCGGAAGGCCCTGGAGATGTTCTACCTGGATGGCCTGTCGGTCCAGGAGATCGCCGGACGACTGAGGGTCCCGGAAAACACGGTCAAACAGCGGCTCTATCTGGGCCGCTTGGGGCTGAGAGAGGAGTTGATCACCATGCCGGAGACTGCGGAGGAACGCCAGGGGGTGGCTGAAAACCCGCCGTTGAGGTTCTCCCTGTGGGGAGAAAAGCCCTCAGGCGATATGCCGTACAATCCGTTCACCCTGACGCGGTCGCTGCTGGCGCAGCAGATTCTGATTCAGGTCGCCAGGACGCCGAGGACCGAGGAGGAGCTGGCCGCCGCCGTGGGGGCGGATCGGATTTATGTCGCCGATCACCTGTCCGAGCTTGTCAAAGGGGAGCTTGTCCGGCGGGTGGAGGGGGACCGCTACGTCGCGGACTTTTTCATTCTCCAGAAGGAGGACCAGGAGTCCCTTCACGAATGGATGAGGGGCGTTGGTAAGAGGGATGCGGAGATCATCGCCGGACACATCCCGGAGGCGCGAGAGGCCTTCGACCGGTGTCCGTTCGAGGCGCAGGGGTTCGGGTGGGAGGACATGCGCTGGATCGTGGTGGCGGTCTTTCTCGCCAATCTCGGCATCCGCCGGGCGCATCCGGAGGTGTATATGATTCGCCCGCCGGTCCGGCCCGACGGGAACCGCTGGTTTTTCTCCGGGCAGACCCGCGACGTTCCCAAAATGAAGTGGGTGGCGGGATGGAATAGCTCTTACGATGAACTCGGCGGGGTGGGGCACTTCTGGACGCCGGCCATCACAAAGCCCTGGATTACCGTGCCGAACCGGAGGACGAGGCCGGCGCTCTACGCGCTGGCAGATGGGCCGAAAGACCTGAAGACGATCGAGGGCGAAACGGGGCTGGAGGACGCGCGGACGGTTGCCGCAGAGATGGTCGCGGCAGGTTATGTCGCGCAGGAGGGCGATCAACTCCGCCTCGCGGTTCCGATACTCACGGAAGTGGAGGACCAGATACTCTGCCCGGTCGTGGACCGCATCTGCCGGGAGGTCGTGGAACGGTCCCGAAAGCCGGGGCTGGAGGGGCTGGACGACCTGCTGGACGATCTGGGTTTCGAGGGGCTGAAATCTCAGTACCCGGTCATACGCGCCTTCGTGTCCTCCGACATCTCAGGCTACTGTCTGGAGGCCCTTGTCGAGATGGGGCATCTGGGGACACCGCCTGCGGAAGCGCCTGGGACGTGGGCTTGCTGGGCGTGGAAAGGAGAGGTCGGGTTGATCATCTGGGATACGCAGGTTCGGTTGCGAACCTTTCACAAAGAGAGGCCGCCGTGGTTGCCCGGACCTGGTTAGAACCGTTCACTCCAAAACCCGCTCCAGAAAAAACTCCACAAACCGCCGCTGATCTACCCCCACGCAGATCCTCACCCTCGACCCGCTCAGAAGACCCTCGTCCAGGAACTGCCGGCGGTCGGCCACGACCTGCCCGGCGGTGAGCGCCCCCTCCGTCTCCACGTCCAGCCGCATGACCTCTGTCTCGCAAAAGGAGGGGTCGATCCCCACGCCCACGCTGAGCGGGTCGTGGAGGTGGAAGCCCTCGATCCCTTCGACGCTCTTCATGTAGGCCCGGCAGAGGGCCGTGGTCCGCACGATGAAGTCCGACACGGGTGTCCGGAGGGGCGCGATGCGCCCCCGGAAGGTCTCCTCGGTCAGCAGGCATCGGTGGGTCACGTCGAGGGGGACGAGGGTGAGATTGGCCCCGGCGCGGAGGACCTCCCGCGCGGCGTGGGGGTCGGCCACAAAGTTGAACTCCCCGGTGGGGGCGGCATTCCCCTGCTCCCGCACCGCTCCCCCCATCACGATCACCTCCCGCGCCTGTCTCAGGACGCCGGGCGACTGTTGCTCGGCCAGGGCCAGGTTCGTGAGGGGCCCTGTGGCGATCAGGGTGATCGCCCCCGGCCCGGCCCGCAGCGCCCGCGCCAGGAACCCGACGGCATCCTCCGAGTCCGCCTCCCGTCCGGGGTCCGGGACGCCGGCGTCCCCCAGGCCATCTCGGCCGTGGACCATCTCCGCCCGGACGGGCCCCCGCACGAGCGGGCGCGACGCCCCGGCGTGGACCGGGATGTCCGCGCGCCCGATCAGGCGCAGGACGCGCAGGGCGTTCCGGGCGCAGCGGGCGAGTTCGACGTTGCCGCTCACCGTGGAGATGCCGATGAGGTCGAGTTCGGGGGACCTGAGGGCGAGCAGGATGGCCAGGGCGTCGTCCACGCCGGGGTCCGTGTCCAGGATCGCAGGTTTCACGCATACCTCCCAAAAGAGAGTCCTGAGTCCTGAGTTCCGAGTCCTGAGTAAAGGCAAAAACGCTGTTCTTGGCTTTTACTCAGCACTCAGCACTCAGCACTGATTTTTGTCGGAACGGATTCGGGGTCGAAACGTCAAAGGAAAATACGACATCTCCTGTCGCATTGCAAAGGCTTTGTCCTTGACATCCCGCCCGGTTTCGCGTACATTGCCCGCCTGACGGAGGAGACGGCCATGATCATCCACAAGATAGTGACAGCAGTGACGCTCCTGAGCTTTACGTTGACGACCCTGTACGGTCCTGTCGCGCACGCGGAGGAGGCCGGGGAAAAGGGGGAGAAGAGGGCAGAGAACCGGGGCATCGTCACCATTGTCAGCGGCGGCGGCGGCGATCAGGACGAGGGGTGGAGCATTGTCCGGCTCACTCCCATCGAGGGGCGGGTGATCGTGGTCAGCGAGAAGGTCGGCCCCGAAATAGACCTGACCGAGCGCAACTACTATGGCATCTTTCAGGGCGAGACGATTTATAAGTCCCCTTTTTTACAGATCATTCAGATCCCCGTGGACGGGTTCAAGTCCGCCACTTTCATCCAGCTCCCTGACAGCGCGACGGCCGTCAAGATCACCTACGGTTTCGGCGATCGCCTGCGCAGCCGATCCCTCCGGATCAGGGACAAGGACACCTTGAAGCACATCCGGAACTACATCGACCACTTCGAGGAGATCAACCGGGGGACCTACAGGCTCCGCAGCAGGGACGCCTCGTCGGACTCCGTCTCCCAGTATCCCCTCTACACCGACCAGAAGACCGCCTTTGAGGAGACGGTCCCGTTCTACCACGTCGTGCGCCGGGCGAATGTCGTCGTGACGCGCAAGGATGGGGGGCAGGTGCGCGGGGAGGTCATTCCGACCTTCGACGGGGAGAATATCCTGGTCGAGACGGACGCCGAGACGCAGAAGATCCCGAAGGACGATGTCTCCAAGATCCGGTTCACCTACATCAAGGGCGGAAGGATGATGGCCATGGCCGTGAAGCTGGCTCTGAGCGGGGCGCTCACCGGGGCGCTCATCGGGGCGCTCACGGCCTGGCAGACCGACACCAGCGTCGGGCAGAACGTCGTGTGGGCCTCCTCCATCCTGGGCGCGGCCGGGTTCATCACGGGCCTCATGAGCGGAGGGAGGAGGCAGGGGGAGAGCGGCGGGGAGTTCACCCTGGGGCCGGTGAAGGAGAAGCCGAAGAAGGAGAAGAGGGAATAAACCTTTGTCCACTCTGATTCCCTACGACGGCGTCTCGCCCGAGGTGCCTGAGAGCGTTTTCGTGGCAGACGGCGTCCGGGTCATCGGGCGGGTGAGCGTGGGCGAGCGGTCCTCCATCTGGTTCAATGCCGTGCTGCGCGGGGACAACGACCGGGTCGTGATCGGGCGGGAGACGAATGTGCAGGACGGGGCGATCCTCCACGTGGACGCCGGGTTCCCCTGCGTCGTGGGGGATCGCGTGACGGTCGGGCATCGCGCCGTCCTGCACGGGTGCACGGTCGCGGACGACGCCGTCATCGGCATGGGGGCCGTCGTCCTGAACGGGGCGAAGGTGGGCCGGGAGGCGTTCGTGGCCGCGGGGGCGCTCGTCAAGGAGGGGCAGGAGGTCCCCGACCGCGCCCTGGCCGTGGGCGTCCCCGCCAGGGTCATCCGGACGCTCGGCGACGACGAGGATGACCGCCGCATGCTGGGGCGCATGCGGGAGGGGGCGGCGGACTATGTGCGAAAGGGGGAGGCTTACCGGGCGATCTCTCGCAGTAGATGAGAATCAGCCTCCCGCTCTCAACACCTGATTCACCACGACAGAAACGGGCAGAGTTACCTGGGAAGTTGAATCCCTGTAATTCTGCCCGTTTTTTTCAGGAACTTCCTCCCACAAAAAGCAGAAGCCGTCCGAAGACGGCCTCGCACCCTGCCTCCGAGGAGACAGGGGGGTATGCAACTCAAATCCGATTTTCGGTAGTGTCCCTGTAATGGGTGGAAGCTGTTTTGAAGGCTTGGAGATGCCCTATTTTGTAGGGTTTCAGAGCGCCCAAATCCTGTACCACCCTTTACAGGGACACCACCAGCCCCGGAGAAGCTATCAACCGGGTCCATGTGCAGAGAAAGGGGACGGCGCTACTTCAGCCGGGAGAGGATGGTCAAGGACATGGAAATGATGGCCAGAATCGTCGTGAGCCACATTCCAACCATCCAATTAAACGACTGCCGGCTTTCCCTGCGAAGATCGTTGATAGTCGCCTCCACGTTGGATTGGCGCTTATCCATCTGCTCAAAGCCGCTTTCGAGTCGGGACAAGCGACCGTGCGTGTCCAGGCGGAAGGCGGCCAACTCGTCGTGTATGGCCTTAAGCGCTGCCTCTGTGCCGCCCATGATCGTCGCGCCGCGTTCTTCTGCCATGTCAAATCCTCACGGTTCGGCCTGAATACCTCCGGCCTTATGATACGCATACGCACAGACGATGTCAAGCGAAAAGCAGGTCCGGCGACTCTTCGGCGATCAGGGTTTTGCTTGACAACGCGCCGGGAAAGTGGTATGCTCTTTTCCTTGTCGCAAAAGACATCAAGGAGACGCAAAGGGCGCAGAGAAAAAAGTGAAAAGCAAAAGACAGAATTTTATCCTGTTCGCCGTCGGGGTGTTCTGCACGAGTTTCACCTTCGGCATCCACTTCTCAGTCTTCAACAACTTCGCGGTGGAGCGCATCGGGCTCCAGCCCCAGCACCTCGGGGTCCTGGAGTCCATCCGGGAGGTGCCCGGGCTGCTGGGCGCGCTGATCGGCGGGTTGATCGCGCGGCGTCCGGAGACGCGCATGGCGGGCCTCTCCCTTCTGCTGTTCGGCGCGGGGTTCATCGGCTACTCGCAGATCACCACCGTTCCGCTCCTCATCCTCTGCTCCTTCGTCTGGAGCGTCGGGTTCCACACCTGGTATCCCCTGGCCGACGGCATCAACCTCCGGCTGGCAGGCGCGCAGGAGCGCGGGCGCAGGCTCGGCCAGGTCCGCAGCGTGGGGGCCGTGGCCACCCTCCTGGGCATCGGCACGGTCTATCTCCTGGCCAGGCCCCTGGGGTACCCCACGATGTACGCCCTGGCCGGCGTCGTGGGCGCGGCCGGGGCGCTCGGCCTGTTTGCGATGGACCGGGACTCCGGCCATCAGGCCCTGGACCGGTTCATCCTGAAGCGGCGATACGGCCTGTTCTACGCCCTCCACCTGCTGGACGGGTGCCGGAGGCAGATCTTCGGCACGTTCGCCGTGTTCACGCTCGTCAGGGTGTACCACGTGGGCGTCCAGCAGGTGGCTGTCCTTGCCCTGATCAACAGCTCGCTCAGCTTTCTGTTCGGGCCTTACGTGGGCCGGTTCATCGACCGCTTTGGGGAGCGGACGGCCCTCACGATCAATTACGTCGAGATGGGGATCGTCTTTCTGGGGTTCGCCACCCTGCACACCTCCGTCGCCCTCTGCGCCCTCTACGTGGTGGACTCCTTCTTCTTCCTGCTCTCCATGTCACTCAACACCTACATCAGCAAGATCGCGGACCCCGGCGACCTGAGGCCCACCCTGTCCATGGCCGTCACCATGAACCACATCGCCGCGGTCGTCATGCCCCTGTTGGGCGGCTATCTCTGGATGACCACCGGCTATGAGACGATCTTCTCGATCGGGGTGGGCCTGTCCGTGGTGGCCCTGGTCATCGCCCAGGGGATTCGGGTATATCCCCGTCAGGTGGCTGTGGACCGGGCCGTGTCGGATTGAGGCGCGTGACCCGCGACCGGTTTTTTCTCTTTGACTTTGCCGTGGAAGTTGAATAAATTGCCTATGCTGGACAGGGATTGTCATGGCTGACACATCGAAAATTCGGGTTGGCGTGGTGGGCGCCGGGTGGTTCGCCTCTCGCCGTCACATGCCTGACATCGTCGCCTCCGCCGAGGCAGAGATCGCGGCCCTCTGTCGCCGCGACGCGGACCAGCTCCGCCGCGTGGCCGACCACTTCGGCGTTCGCCGGACCTTCACGGATTACCGGAGGATGCTGGAGGAGGTGGAGATGGACGCCGTCCTGGTGGCCACCCCGCACGCCCTCCACCACGCGCAGGCCCGCGCCGCCCTCGAACGGGGGCTCCACGTCCTGCTGGAGAAGCCGATGGCCGTCTCGTCGGCGGAGGCCCGCGACCTCGTCGCCCTGTCTCAGGAGAAGGGGCGCGTCCTCTCAGTGGCGCACAACCCTCCCCACTGGTCGCACTGTCATCTCCTGCGGCAGGCCTTGCGCTCGGATGCCTTTGGCGACCTGGAGTCCGTCTCGATCTCCTGGACCGGCAACGCAGAGTGGGTCTTCGGCAGGGGCCCTCAGCCGAAAGAGATCCCCGGCATCGTGCCCCCGACCCTCTACCGGGGCGACCCGGCCCTCAACGGCGGGGGGGGGTTCATGGACGGGGGCCCTCATCTGGTCTGCGAACTCCTCTGGGTCACGGGCCTGCGCGCCCGGTCCGTGGTCGCCTTCATGGACGACCCTGTCCTGGACATGAGGACGACGGTCACGGTCGCGCTGGAGAACGGGACGCAGGCCACGATCTGCTACGTCGGGGACACCCGACATCCGGGACGGCGCGTCCGCAACCTCTACTTCGGGTCGAAGGCCACGGTTCTGGTGGAGGGGCAGCCGTTCTCGCTGACGACGATCCGGCCCGGCGAGGCCCCCACCACCGTCGTTGAGAAGGACATGCCGCCGGTCCCCGGGCCGGTGGCGAACTTCATCGACGCCATCCGGGGCCGGGCCGAACCGCTCTCCGGCCCCCTGGACGGCCTCCGCTGTGTGGAGGTCCTGGAGGCTGCCTATCGCTCTGCGCAGTCGGGGCAACGCATCGTGATTGCATAATGTTTAACAGGGATGGACAGGATACACAGGATGACGCGGAAGAGGGGAACAGTCTGTAACGCAGTTATAAAGGAGGAAGGAATCATGTTCAAGGTGTTATCCGCCCTTGTGGCTGTCGTCGTGCTCGCGTGGGGGGCTGCGTTTGCGGAGGTGGAACTCGGCAAGAAGGTCGAGGGCTTCAAGCTGAAGGACTACAATGGCAAGGACCACGCCCTGTCCGACTACAAGGACAAGAAGGCGGTCGTGCTCATGTTCATCGCCACCCGGTGCCCGGTCTCAAACGCCTACAACGAGCGCATGGCCAGTCTGGACGCCGATTACCGGGACAAGGGCGTGCAGTTCATCGGGATCAACTCCAACAAGCAGGAGCCTGCCGAAGAGGTGGCCAAGCACGCCGGGGAGAACGGGTTCAAGTTTCCGATCCTGAAAGACCCGGACAACGTCATCGCGGACCGCTTCGGGGCGCAGGTGACGCCTGAGATCTATGTCCTGGACAGCAAGGGCATCCTGCGCTATCACGGCTACATTGACGACGACCAGCACCAGAAGAAGGAGAAGCCGTCGCAGGACCTCCGCGCGGCCCTGGACGCCCTCCTGGCGGGCAAGTCTGCCTCCGTGGAGCGGACGAAGGCGTTCGGGTGCACGATCAAGCGGGTGACGAAGTCGTAATCCTATGGGCATCTACGAAGAGCTGGGCATTAAGCGGATCGTCAACGGCAACGCCACGCTGACGCGGCTGGGCGGGTCGATCATGCCCCGGCAGGTGATCGAGGCGATGATCGAGGCGTCGGAGGCGTTCGTGGACATCGTGGAACTCCAGGGCCGGGTCGGGCGGGAGATCGCCCGGCTGACGCGCAACGAGGCGGCCTACGTCTCCTCCGGGTGCGCGGCGGCCCTCGTCCTGAGCACGGCCGCCTGCATCACCGGCCTGGACCCGGAGAAGCGGGAGCGGCTCCCCCACCTCGAAGGGCTCCAGGACGAGGTCATCGTCCACAGGATGGGCCGCGTGGGCTACGACTTCGCCGTGCGCCAGACGGGCGTCCGCCTGGTGGAGATCGGGACCGAGAGGGGGACGACCGAGGAGGACCTCCGGCGCGCGATGAGCGAGCGGACGGCCGCTATTCTCTGCTTTCTGAGGCCGGACTGGACCGAGCGGGGGCTGATTCCGCTCGACCGTCTGATCGCCGTGGCCCACGAGCGAGGCGTCCCGGTGATCGTGGACGCGGCGGCGCAGGTCCCGCCCGTGAGCAATCTCTGGTCGATCACGGGGATGGGGGCGGACCTGGCCCTGTTCAGCGGGGGGAAGGGGCTGCGGGGTCCGCAGAGCGCGGGCCTGATCCTGGGCCGGAAGGATCTGATCGACGCCTGCGCCTTCAACGGGCCGCCTCACCCGTTCATCGGGCGGCCCATGAAGGTGGGCAAGGAGGAGATGGTGGGCATGCTCGTGGCCCTCCGTCTGTATCTGGCCCGGAATGAGCGCGACCTGCTCGACCGCTACGAGAGCCAGGTGAAATATCTGGTAGACACCTTTAACGGCCTGCCCGGCCTGACGGTCAGGCGGGCGTTCCCCAGCGAGGCGGGCCAGCCCATGCCGCGAGCCGAGGTCGTGCTGGACGAACGGCGTCTGGAGATCACCCGCGACGAGGTCCTCCGGCGGCTGATGGACGGGGACCCCGCCGTCAGCCTGGCTGCGGCCGGAAAGGGCGGTCTCTACGTCAACCCGCAGACCCTGGAGGAGGGGGAGGAGAAGGTCGTCGCGCAACGCTTGAAAGAGATTTTGAGGCTTGAGGCTTGAGGTGTGAGGAGAGAAGACATGGCAGAGACCACCAACGGCAGACCCATCGTTGAGATCGAGAATGTCTGGAAGACCTACATCATGGGGGACATCCGGCTGGACGCGCTCAAGGGGATCAACCTGGCCATCGAACGGGGCGAGTACCTGTCGATCATGGGGCCGTCCGGGTCGGGCAAGACGACCCTGTTCAACATGGTCGGCGCTCTCGACAGGCCGAGCCAGGGGCGCGTCCTGATCCACAGCGTGGACATGAGCACTCTGGACCAGCGCCAGATCGCCTACCTCCGATGTCACAACATCGGCTACATCTTTCAGTCGTTCAACCTGATCCCGGTGATGACCGCCCTGGAGAACGTCGCCCTGCCGATGGTCTTTGCGGGCATGTCGAGGGCCGAGTACACCGAGAAGGCGGCGGCCAAGCTCAAACAGGTGGGCCTGGGAGAGCGCCTTCACCACAAGCCCTTTGAGCTGTCGGGCGGGCAGCAGCAGCGCGTGGCCATCGCGCGCGCCATTGCCAACGACCCTGCGCTGATCCTGGCCGACGAACCCACCGGCAACCTCGACCTGAAGACCGGCACCGAGATCATCGAGCTCCTCAAGAAGCTCAACGCCGAGAACGGGACCACCGTCGTGACGAACACGCACGACCACAAGATGCTGGTGGCCTCCGATCGGGTGGTGGACCTGCGCGACGGCCTTATCGACCGCATCCGAAGGCGGGACGAGATCGAGATTCATGAAGGGACCATTTCGGGCCTCGACGTAGGGGAACACCCCTAGAGTGCGACATGCCCTCCGGCAAGACCCACATTCGCATCGACGTTTTTTTTCTGCTTCTGATGGCGGCCGCGGCGCTCACCTTCTGGGACGACCTCGTCCAGCGGTTCGGCCGCGATCGGCTGGTTGAACAGAGCGCGGTCTTCACGATCTCCTACCTGTTCGGGACGTTTCTCCTCTCCCCGGACCTCGACCTCAAGGACAACGTCTCCGCGAAGAACTGGGGACTCCTCAGGCTGTTCTGGCGGCCCTACGCGGCCCTGTTTCGGCATCGCGGCATCTCCCACGTCCCGGTCCTCGGGACCCTGACCCGCATCCTGTACATGGCGGTCGTGGCCTATGTGGCCGTCGCGGCTGCGAACGTCCTGTTTGACATGAAGATCCGGATGTCCTTTCGCGACCTCCGGGCCGCGAACTGGAATCTGGGCCTGACCGCGCTTGCCGGCGTCTGCCTGCCCGACCTGCTCCACGTCCTGACGGACCGCGCGTTCAAGAGGTGATCCATGGCTCGAAGACGCAGCAGAAGTTTTTCCGTCATCGTCATCCCCGACGACGGGTCCAGGACGCGGGAGTTCAAGGTCAATGCCCTCACGATAAGGACGGCGCTCATCCTGGTCCTGATCGGCCTGGGCCTCAGTCTGTTCGGGGGGGTGTCGGTCCTGCGGTTGAAGGGCTGGGAGGACGCCGTGGACAGGCTCCAGACGGAAAACGCCCGGCTGCGCGCGGAGGCTGAAAAGGTCCAGAAGCTGTCGCAGGCGCTGGAGCGCCTCAAGGCCACGGACCAGCAGATCCGCACCATGCTGTCTGGCAGCGTCCCTCTGGGCGAAGCGCCCTACGACCTGGGGGGGGCTACGGCGGAGCCCTCTCAGACCCCGGCCAGTGACAGCGTCCGGATGTCGAAAACAGCGCCCGGACGGACCCCCCGGAGGGACCGGTAAGACAAAAAATCTTCACCGCAGAGGACACAGAGGGCGCGGAGAAGAAACGAATGGGAGAGTGGGAGAGCGGGAGAATGGCGAGGGTAGTTGTCATCGACGGCGACGAGGGCATCCGGTCGTCCATCCGGGCGACGCTCCAGTCGGATGGGTGCGATGTGGTGGCCGTCGGGGATGGGGCGGGCGGGCTGGCTGTGGCCCGGTCCGCCGAGCCCGATCTGATTCTCCTCGACCTGAGCCTGCCCGATGTGGACGGCTACGACGTCCTCCGGGCGCTCCGGGAGGAGGGGCGAGAGGTGGGGGCCCCGGTCGTTCTGATGTCCGCCCAGGACGACCTGATGGGCAAGGTGAAGGGGCTGGAGCTGGGGGCTGTGGAGTATCTCGTCAAGCCCGTTCACCCGAAGGAGCTGTCCGCCCGCGTCAGGGCCCTGCTCCGGGTCCAGAAGGCGCAGGAGGCCCTCCGGAGACAGTACCTCCAGGCGACCGAGCTGTCCCTGGTGGACGAGCTGACGCGGGCCTACAACCGCCGGTTCATGGACAAGGCCCTGAGGGAGAAGGTGGCCCTGGTCCTGCGGCACGGACACACTTTTTCGTGCGCCATGTTCGACATCGACCGGTTCAAGCAGATCAACGACACCTGCGGCCACGCCTTCGGGGATTTCGTGCTCCGGGAGGTCGCTGGCCGGGCGATGAAGGTGATCCGCAAGGAGGACGCGGTGATCCGCTACGGAGGGGATGAGTTCGTCGTCCTCCTGGCCCAGGCGGGCCTCTACGGGGCCAGGACGTTTGCGGAGCGGCTGCGACGGCGCATCGGAGAGGTCCCTTTTGAGGACAGCGCCCATCGCGTGGGGGTCACGATCAACGTGGGGGTCGCCACCTTTCCGGAGGACGCGGGCATCGCCTCCGCCGAGGAGCTCCTCCGGATGGCGGACGCGCGGCTGTACGAGGACCGGACGGCGCTGGAGCGGCTGTCCGGGCGTCTGGCCGAGGAACTCCTGCACACGGCGGACACGCGGCTGTATGCGGCCAAGAACAGCGGAGGAGACAGGGTGGTGGCGGAGTAGGAAAGCAAATTGAAGATTGAAGATTGAAAATTGAAAATCGTGGGAGGTTGTGATGGGCATTCGGGCAGGGATCGTCGGCATCGCGTCTTACTACTCGCGGGCGTTCGCGGGGGCGCTGAGGCGCAACCGGGAGGCGGAGCTTGTCGCGGCGGCGCACCTGGGGGACTCGGACGCGAACCTGACCGCCGTGGGGGCGCTGGCGCGGGGGGACTATGCGGCGCAGTATGGCCTGACGCTGTATGAGTCCCCGGAGGAGATGATCGAGAAGGAGGGGCTGAAGGCGGTCTTCGTCTGCGCCCGCGACCACCGGAAGGCGGACTATGTGGAGGTTGCCGCGGCCGCCGGCCTGGACGTGTACATCTCCAAGCCGATGGCCGGGTCCATCGAGGAGGCGGACCGGATCGTGGCGGCGGCGCAGCGTCACGGGGTTCTGATCAGCACCCTCAGCCCGGCGCGCTACGACGGGGCGTTTGCGGAGGCGCACCGCAGGGTCCGGGACGGCGAGGTGGGGAAGGCGCTGGCCGTGCGGGCCTGGATTCAGCACGGGCAGCTCAGCGTGGCGCGGGTGAACGAGGTCAGCCCGGAGTTCGGGCCGGGGCAGGGGGGGCCGGAGCTGGGGCTGGGCGTGTACGCCGCCGACGCTCTCTGCTGGTTCATGGGGGACCGGCCGACGCGGGTCTATGCGGAGTACGACAACCTGAACACGCCGGGGAGCCCGTTCATGGACGTGGGGGCCGGGACGGTGCGGTTCGCCGGGGGGGGCATCGGGAGCATGGTGCTCTACTACTCCACGCCCTGCCCTGCCCCGCCGTGGGAGGTGGAGGTCGTGGGGGACAGGGGCATCCTCCGGACGCACCAGGATGTGTACGAGGGGATCCTCTGGCGGACGGGAGAGCCGCGCGTGGCGCCGTTCTACCGGAACCAGAACGATGTGATCGGGCGGGGGATCGACCTGTTCGTGGAGGCGTGCATCAAGCGGACCGAGCCGGAGTACCGGATCGACGCGGCCAGGGACGTGATCGAGGTCTGCTTCGGGTGGAACCGGTCCGCCGCGAGCCGGGCGCCGGTGGATTTGCCGTTGAAAAGGACGTGATAGTAAGGGCGACCGGCCGGTCGCCCTTACGGCGTTACCTCCGCGACCATCTTCCCCACATCCACCACCGAGTTCGTCCTTGACGCCTCGATGGCCCCGAAGACCATCGCCACGCTCTTGAGGTTGTCGTCCAGGACCGTGTCGGGCGCGGGGCCGCCGTCCAGCCAGTTCAGCCACTCGTGGATGAGGTGGTTGTGCCCCTCGTGGGCCGGGCGGACGGAGGGGACCTCCTCGATCCTTATCCCCTGCCCCGCCCTGTGTTCGTAGACCCGCACGACGTCGTCCCGGCCCACGGCCACGGCCCCGCCCTCGCACTCGGCGCGGTAGTACTCCTTGTGCCAGGAGTTCTGCGCCCCTGCCCCCGTCCCAGACCCCTCGTAACAGGCCCTCACGCCGTTGCTCATCGTCAGGACGTAGAGGTTGTTGCACTCCCCCTTGAAGCTGCTCCAGGCCGGGTTCCACTCCCACCCCGCGACGGTCTGGCAGTCTGCGCCGGAGAGGTTGCGGAGCATGTCGAAGTGGTGGACGGCCCCCTCCACGAGGAGGGAATGGGGGATCTCGTGGCGGAAGGCCCCCCAGGCCCCGTATTTCCGGTAGTCGGCGGCGAACCGGCCCATGAGGTAGTTGACGCGGCCCAGCCGGCCGCTCCGGAGGACCTCCCGCATGGTCAGCATCCGGGGGGTGTAGCGGTAGTTCTGGATGACGAGCATCCTCAGTCCGGCGCGCTTGACGGCCCGGTAGATGTCCACGCAGGCGTCCCAGGTGTCGGCGATGGGCTTCTCGCTGAAGATGTCCATCTTCCTCTCGACGGCGAGCATCACCGCGTCCCGGTGGGCTGCCGGGGGGATGACGATGGAGCAGTAGTCCGCGTCCACGGCCTGGAAGGCCGCCCGCATGTCCGTGAATTGACGGCTGGCGGGGAGGCCCAGGAAGTCCCCCGCATCCTTCAGGATGTCCGGTTTGATGTCCACCAGCCCGGCGATCTCGACCCGGTCCCGGAAGGTGGGGTAGAAGCGCCTGATCCAGGCGCCGGCCATGCCGCCCGCGCCGATCATGAGGCAGCGGCGTTTTGTCATGGGATGCTCCTTATAGCACAGGTCGACAACCTTGTAGGGGCGGATTGAACCCCCCCTACGCGCGTCTGCGCGGCTTGGCGCCGGGCTGGCCCGCGTGCCCGTGGATGGTCCACCCGCCGTCCACGACCAGACCTTCGCCGGTGATGAAGGAGGCGTCGTCGGAGGCCAGAAAGACGACGGCCCTGGCGATGTCCTCGGGCTGGCCCATCCGCCGCATGGGCGTCCGCTCCGCCCACCAGCGGAAGACCTGAGGGGTGGCCCCCTTCCAGGCGGGGGTCTGGATGGCCCCCGGCAGCACGGCGTTCACCCGGACCTCCGGGCCGAAGTCGAGGGCCATCGTGCGCGTCAGGCCCAGCACGCCGGCCTTGGCCGCGTCGTAGGCCGAACACTGGCCGAAGGAGGTGAGGGCGTGGATGGAGGAGGTGTTGACGATGGCCCCGCTCCCCACCCCGGACGTCCCCACCTCCGTCGATTCACCGGATCGACCCACCCCACTACCGGATCGTCTCCCCTCCCTACTCTTGAGCATCTCCGGGATGGCGTACTTGCCTCCGAGGTAGATCGCCTTCAGGCAGACGTCCTGCGCCCGGTCCCAGTCCCGCTCGTCCAGGTCGACCACGGTCCCGGTCTTATGCCAGAAGGCGTTGCTGTGGAGGATGTCGAGCCGGCCGTAGGCCTTGACGGCCGCGGACACCATCTTTCGCGCGCCCTGGGCCTTCCCCACGTCGGCGTGGCAGTAGACCGCCTCTCCCCCGGCCCCCCGGATCATCCGCGCCGTCTCCTGCCCCGCCCCGTCCGCGATGTCCACGACCACGACCCGCGCCCCTTCGCGCGCCATCAGGACCGCCGTGGCCCGGCCAATGCCGGACCCTGCGCCGGTCACGATGGCCACCCTGTCTTTAAGTCGCATGATAAGCCCTCCAAGTGCAACGATGAAGTCAGAACGATGAACGATGAACAAAGACAACGATGAAGTCAGAGCGATGAACGATGAACGAAAAGCAAAATAGTCTTTGTGGTTTTCCGTTCATCGTTCCGCGTTCATCGTTCTGCGTTGCCTTTCATCGTTCCGCATTCATCATTTACGTCTTCTGCTCCCCCGGCGTCCTGGCGCACCGGAAGCCGATGTTGTCCCGGCCCGCGTTCGGGGGAAAGAAGGCCCGGCAGGCGGCCCGCACGCCTCCCATCGTCTCCCCGAAGAAGCCGCCCTTGATGACTCTGTATTTTCCGGCCTCAGGCCCGGTCGGGTTGGCCAGCGGGGCGTTCTGGTAGTATTCTTCGTCGTACCAGTCCGACACCCACTCCGACACGTTTCCGCACGTGTCCATCACCCCGTAGGGGCTGGCCCCCTCCGGGTATTTGTCCACCGGCGTCGTGTGACCCGGGTGGTTCCCGCAGTTCAGCCGGTCCTTCTGGAAGGCGTCCCCCCAGGGATAGGTCTGTCCCTCCGTCCCCCGCGCCGCCTTCTCCCACTCCGCCTCGGTCGGGAGGCGCTTGCCGACCCACTCCGCGTAGGCGCAGGCGTCCTGCCAGCTCACGTTCACGACCGGATGGTTGGCCTGATCGAAGGGGTAGGTCCCGGCGGACCAGTGGAGGGGCGGCTTGTAGCCCGTCACGTCCACGAACTGTTTGTACTGCGCGTTGGTCACGGGGAAGCGGTCGATCAGGCAGGAGTTGAGGAGGACGCGGTGCTCCGGCTGCTCGTGCTCCGGCCCGCTCTGGCTCCCCATCAGGAACTCCCCGGCGGGGATCGGGATCATCTGGTAGCGCTCCAGACGGGCGCTGACCTCTTTGCGCTTCTGGTCCAGGGCCTCGAACGACTTCTGCATCTCCGCGATGCGCCCCTGGGCCGCCTCCGTCTCCCTGCGGGCCTCCTCGATCTGCGCCTCCGCCTCCGCGAGGGCCACCCGCACCTGTTCCTTGTGCGGTTGCGCCGCGAGGGCCTCGCGCCGGTAGGTCAGCATGACCTGTATCCAGAGCGCCCCGAGCCCGATGACGGCCACGCCCCACCACCATTCGATGGACACGATTCACCCCCCAAACAGCAAGTGGCAGACGGCAGTCCCTCGTTACGCCCCTTCGGGGCTACTCGGGATAAACGGAGCCGTATGTCCCGAGTAGCGGCTGCAAGCCGCATATCGAGGGGCAGACGAGACAGCCCCAAGATACGCATTTCGAGCGAGGGGCGCAAGCCCGCCGATAAAAAAAGAGGGGCGACCCGACCGTCGCCCCTGTTCCATATCCGAGCGGCGCAGGCCGAGGCCTGCGGCTGCGGGATTATCCGAACACCTCTCTCATCTTCTCGAAGAGGCCCTTCCCGCCTGCCGGGACCTTTCCGTTTTCGAGCCTGGCGAGCTCCTGGAAGAGCTCCTCCTCCCGCTTCGACAGCCTCGTCGGCGTCCAGACGGAGACGCGCACGAGCTGATCCCCGACCTGGTATCCATTGACCTCCGGGACCCCTTTTCCCCGCAGCCGGAAGATCTTCCCGGACTGCGTTCCGGGCGGGATCTTCATCCGCACCCGCCCGGACAGCGTCGGGACCTCGACCTCGTCGCCCAGCGCCGCCTGGCTGAAGCTGACCGCCAGGTCGTAGAGCACGTCGTTGCCGTGGCGCTCGAACAGCTCGTGGGGCTTCTCCTCGATGAACACGATGCAGTCCCCGGCCGGCCCTCCGCGAGGCCCCACGTTCCCCTGCCCCCGCATCGGGATGTAGTTCCCGGAGGAGACCCCCGCCGGGATGCTCACGGACACCGTGGCCGCGCCCCGGACCCTCCCCTCTCCCCCGCAGGCCCCGCACGGGTCCTTCACCACCTTCCCCTC
Source organism: uncultured Gemmatimonas sp. (assembly GCA_964428665.1). Lineage (GTDB taxonomy): Bacteria > Latescibacterota > UBA2968 > SICM01 > SICM01 > SICM01. The sequence goes on along the minus strand of CAYRZX010000009.1, from coordinate 18,392 downwards.
GCCCCTGCACGTCGGGCAGGTCGTCACGTTCACGAACTGCCCGAAGATCGACCGGGTCGCCTGCCGGACCTGCCCCACCCCTCCGCACGTCGAACAGGTCGCCGCAGAGGCCCCCTCTCTGGACCCCGTGCCGTGACAGACCTCGCACGCTTGGAGGCGGTTGATCTTGATCTTTTTGTGGACCCCCCTGGCGATCTCCTCCAGCGTCAGCTCCAGGGGGACCCTCAGGTCCTCCCCCCGCTGCGGCCCCCGTCGGCCCCCGCCCCGGCCGCCGAACAGGTTTCCGAAGATGCCTCCGCCGAAGATGCTGTCCAGGTTGTCGAAGATGTCGCTGAAGTCCGAGGCGTGGGTGAAGTCCGACCACTGGAAGCCGCCGGTCTGGAAAGGCCCGCCCAGCCCCTCGTGGCCGTATTGATCGTATATCTGTTTCTTCTGCGGGTCGCTCAACACCTCGTAGGCCTCGGCCGACTCCTTGAACCTGGCCTCCGCCTCCTTGTCCCCCGGGTTCCGGTCCGGGTGGTTCTTCATCGCCTGCTTGCGATATGCCTTCTTGATCTCGTCCGCCGAGGCCTTGCGGTCCACCCCCAGGACTTCATAGTAGTCGCGTTTAGACATTTGACCCTGTCATTGGTTATGGACCTGAGTGTCCTGGACCTCCGCCTTTTGCTCCGGCGCTCCGAGGCTCACCGCGACCTTCGCGTGCCGGAGGACGCGCTCTCCGAGGCGGTATCCCCGCTCGATCTCCTCACAGACCACGCCGGGCTCATACGTTTCGGAGTGGGTCTGCAGGAGGGCCTCGTGGAGGTGAGGGTCGAACGCCTGGCCCACCGACTGGATGGGCTCCAGCCCCTCCTGCCTGAGCGTCTCCTTGAACTGATGGACGATCATCTCCACGCCCCTGCGGTAGGCGTCGGAGGTCTCTCCGGGTTCGCCGTGGCTCAGGGCACGTTCAAAGTTCTCCAGGATGGGGAGCAGCCGGGAGATCAGCCCTCCGCTGGCCGTCCGGGCCAGCTCCTCGAACTCCCGGTCCCGCCTGCGGCGGTAGTTCTCGAATTCGGCGGCCTTTCGGAGGTAGAGGTCGTGTCTCTCCGCCGCCTCCGCCTGCGCCCGCTCCAGGGCCAGGGTCAACTCCCGGATGGGATCTTCTGCGACCTCCTCCTCAACGGCCGAGGGGGCCGTCTGTTCGCCTGCGTCCTTTCGTCCCTCTTCCCCGATCTGTTCCGTCTCTTTTCCCCGTTCGACTTCTTTCTCCACCTGTTACGCTCCGTTTAAAGTCGCGATCTGTAAGGTCCTCAGGCCCTCTCCCGCACCAGCTCCTCGGTGAGCCGGGCGACAAAGCACACCAGGGAGGAGACCCGGATGTAGTGCATCCGGGTGGGCCCGATGACCCCCACCACGCCGGACGCCGTGCCGATCCTGTAGCGGGAGGTGACCACGCTGCACGACTGAATCTCGGGCACCGAGCGGTTCTCGTTGCCGATGGTGATCGCCACTCCGTCCTGTTCCGTGCGGGACTCCAGGACGTTGACGATCGGGTCCCTGGCCTCCAGGACGTTGACGATGCCCCTCAGGGCCTGCCGGTCCTGATGAAACTCAGGCTGCAAGAAGATGTTCCCGGCGCCGCCCAGGTGGAGGTCCTCCCCGTGGCTCTGGGAGAACATCTCCACGGTCTCATCCACCAGCAGGCGGAGCAGTTTCGGGTCCCCCCTGACCTCCTGAAGGCGTTCGCGGGCCGACTTTTTCAGCTCTCCCACCGTGAGGCCGGAGAGGCGTTCGTTGAGCGCCTGCGCCGTCTCGGCGAGCTGAGTCGGGTCGACGGGGCTGTCCACCTCGATGGCCATCGTCTTGACGAGGCCCGACTGGATGGACAGGACCAGCAAGATGCGCCGGTCGGTCAAGGAGACGAGCTCCAGCCGGCGAAAGGTCCCCTGCTCAAAGCGGGGGGACAGGGCCAGGCCGAGGTGGTGGGAGACATCGGCGATCACCCGGGAGACCTGGTCCAGGATGTCCTCCACGTTTCCCTCCCGGATGTGCGCCAGGATTTGATCCCGGACCTTCTTCGCCTGCTCCTCCATGAGGATTCCTGAGGACATCAGGTGATCCACGTAGTATCGGTAGCCGTGATCTGTGGGGATCCGGCCTGCCGAGGTGTGGGGCTGGTAGACGAACCCCTTCTCCTCCAGGTCGGACATGGTGTTCCGGATCGTGGCGGCGCTGATCCCTATCCCTGTCTTTGAGATCGTCCGCGAGCCCACGGGCTCCCCGTCCTCGACGTAGGCGTCCACCACGGCTCCCAGGATCATCTTTTCACGACGAGAGATCATCCCATGATCTCCTCTCTCCACGAAGGGTTTCCGACACGGCTGCACGGAGGATCAGACCCAGAAAATAATAAGAGTCCATCCCGTTTTTGTCAAGGTCAAACTACGCCGTGTCCCCGCTGTTCCGAAAGACTCAGGGGGCCTCGAAAATTAGGCGGTTGACAAGCGGATATTTATTTCTTAATTTCAGGGCGGTTCCAACTGTCTGCGGACTGGATCGCCTCCCTCTGAATCGGCCTGCTCTATGGACACCGCCGTTCGTTCCAAGCGCATTCTCATCCTTGACGATGAGCCCGGGATTCTGGAACTGCTGGACTCCTACCTCCAGTCGTGCGGGTTCGAGACGCACCCGACCTCCCGCTGGACTCAGGCCGTTGAGCTGATCACGCACCGCCCGCCGGACCTCGTCCTGCTGGACCTCCAGATGCCCACGGTTCAGGGGGACACGGTTCTGGAGTTCATCCAGCAGCAGGGCCGGCCCATTCCCGTGATCATCATCTCCGCCTATCTGGACGAACGGAGGATCGAGGCCCTGCGCCGGATAGGGGCCAGGGGGTTTGTGCCCAAGCCTTTCCAGCTCAACGCGCTCGCCTCAACCGTCCGCGAGGCGCTGGGGCTTTCCGACGGGGCGGCCGCGCTCCCACCCCTGACGGCGACGCCGGATGCGCGGGCGGAGGTCCCGTCCGCTGATTTCGCGGACAGCTCCTCCAGGGACATCCCCCCTATCCCCCCGGCGCCTGAGGTTGTGGAGGTCCCCGCCGCCCCCGCGAGGTCTGATCCGCACCCCCAGGGGCGACATCGCCATTCCCATCCTCCCCATCGACGCCGGAGGCCCCGCAATCTCAAGCTCTACGTGGTGGTCTCCCTCGTCTGCCTGGTCGGCTCCTTAGTCGTCCTCCTGATCGAGAAGCTCCCGGCTTATTTTTCGAGTTCCCTCGAGCAGGCGGTGGAGAAGTCCATCCAGTCCGAGGCCAAGCGCCAGATGAAGGGCGTCGAAAGCCTCTCCGACAAGGAGAAAGAGGCCCTCAAAAAGATGATGGAGAAGAAGTGAAAAAAAAGCGCCGCCCATCCTGATGGGGCGGCGCCCTGAGGGAGATCGAGCGGATCAGAAGAGGAGCAAGGGAGCAGGGGAGCGGAGGAGAAGACGCCCCTGCTTTACCTTGCTCCTCTTTTTTTACGGCCTTAGCTTCCGGCAGGATGCGACCCGCGTCCCCATCCGGTCGGAAAACAGGAAGAAGTCGGTGAGGTCGATCACCCCGTCCCGGTTGAGGTCGCAGACGGGGTTGTAGTCCGGCGTCCCTTTCGTCGCGCCGAACGCGGCGGTCAGGATGAAAAAGTCCTCCGTGTCGACGACCCCGTCCGCGTTGCCGTCCCCCGAGAGGTTGCTGAAGATGAGCCTGGCCGTGGCGGCGTCTCTGAGGGTGTCGGGGCCTGCGTTGACGAGGCGCGTGAAGACCGCCTGTTGGACGAAGATGAGGGCGGAGTCGCCCCTGGCAAACCCCTCGGCGGGGCTAAAGGTGTCGAACTGCAGGACGGTGAGCAGGCCGCCGCCGTCGGGGGCGGTGGCGAGCGTCGGGTTGGAGAGGGCGCCGGTCACCCGCACGGTGTTGGGCCCGGTCTGAGAGGCCGAGAGGGTGAGCCCACCGCCGGCCGAACGGAGGAAGTTGTCCTCCCCGGCCCCCACGTCCGAAAAGGACTTGAACATGAGCTGTCCCGGAATCTTCAGGGTGACCTGGAAGGCCGACAGGTTGAGTGCGTTGGCGATGTAGAGGGCGACGGACGCCGAGCAGGACTTCACCTGCACCGTGTCGGCGGTCGCGCCCTGGTCGCCCCTGGCCGGGTTCAGGTCGAGGGAGAGGCGCAGGGGCCTGGCGCCGCTTCCGGCGAGGGAGACGGGGATGGCCCCCCGCGAGAAGTCGTTCGTGAGGATGGTGAGGGCCGCGGACACGTCGCTCAGGGCGGCGGGCGAGAAGGTGACGTCGATCCGGGCGCTGTCCCCCCCGGCCACGGTGAGGGAGTCTGGCCGGGCGACGAACTGCGCGTCGCTGGGGGTGATGGATCGCACGATGAGGGGCGCGTTCCCCCGGCTGTGGACGGTCAGCGTGAGGGTCTTCTGCGCCCCGACCTCCACCTCGCCGAAGTCGAGGGACGGGGCGCTGACGGCGGAGGCCACCCTCAGGACGCCCCGGCCCGACAGGGTGACGATGGCGCTCCGAGAGGTGGGGTCGTTGTTGGTCATCAACAGGGCCGCCGAGAGGTCCTTGCCGGACCTGGGGGAGAACCGCACGGTGACCCTGATGCTGTCCTTCCCGGCCACGGTGAAGGAGTCTGGCCGGGCGACGAACTGGGTGTCGGAGGGGGTCACGGAGGTGACGGAGAGGATGCCGTCCCCCCGGTTATGGACGTAGAGGGTCGTGTCCCGCCAGGCGCCGACGTCCACGGTCCCGAAGTTCAGCTGGGTGGCGGAGAGGGCGATGGCGGGCTGCCGTCCGCCGTCCCCGGTCACGGCCACGGTGAGCGTCGGGTTGACCGGGTCGTTCGCGCTGAGGGTCAGGGCGCCGGCCTGTGGCCCGGAGGCCGCGGGCGTGAAGGTGACGGTCACGTCCTGGGCCTTGCCGGGGGCGACGGTGAAGGCCGTGGGGAAGACGGTGAACTGGGGGTTGTCCGAGGCCAGGCGGGTGACGCTCAGGTCCGCGTCGCCCAGGTTGGAGACGGTGAGTTTCACCGCGAACGAGGCGCCGATCAGCACGGACCCGAAGGAGAGCCTGGAGGCGGACGTGGCGGCGCGCGGGGAGGCCGCCGAGCCGGTGAGGGTCACGGTGACGCTCCCCTCGTCCGGGTCGTCGCTGAGCAGCCTGAGCGTGGCCGAGGTCGCGCCGAGGACCTTGGGCGTGAAGATGACCGTCACCCGCAGTTTGGCCCCGGCGGGGATCAGGATGGAGTCGGGCTGGGCCACGAACTGCGAGTCGGACGCGGTGATCTTTCGCACCGTGAGGTCGGAGGTGCCCAGGTTGGAGATCAGGAGCGTGGAGACCGCCGGGGCGCCGAGGGCCACCCGGCCAAACGCCAGGGACGGGGGGGCGTCTATGTCGGGCTGCGCCCCTGTGCCGGACAGGCTGAGGGAGACGAACCCCTTGGCCGGGTCGTTGCTCGTGGTGAGGGTGAGGGTCCCGGACTGCGGGCCGGCCGCCGAGGGGGAGAAGGTGACGGCCACGAGGAGGCTGTCCCCCGTGTTGAGGGCGTAAGGGCCGGGCGGCTGGACCCTGAACTGGGGGGTGTTCACGGTGAGGGTGTTGAGGAGCAGTGCCGCGGTCCCGGCGTTCGTGACGGCCACGGTGAGCTGTCTGGACTGCCCGACCACGACGTTGCCGAAGGTCAGTCCGGCGGAGGCGACCCGGAGGTCGGGGCGGGGGCCGGCCAGGATCAGATAGGCCCTCCCGGCGTCGATGCGCAACGGATTTACATCTGAGCGGCCGGCGGGGTCTGCGCCGGGCGCGCCCGCGACGAGGTCCGCGAAGCCGTCCCCGTTCAGGTCGCCGGCGGCCACGGACTGCCCGGTCCGGTCGCTGGCCCCGGTGTTGGGGAGGTAGGCGCTGGCCCCCACGATCCGGCTGACCATCCCCGGCCCGGCGCTCAGGTCGATGACCGGGGGCAGGGCCGCCCGGCCGGAGACCACGAAGACCTTGCCGGGGGTCTCGCTCTCCCGGTCGTCGGTCAGGAACGAGCCGGGCGCGCCGAGGATCACGTCCCCGAACCCGTCCCTGTTCAGGTCGCCGACGGCGACGGACTGGCCCGTCAGGTCGTTGGCCCGCTCCCCCAGGATGCGGGTGACGCCGGCCGGGGCGCCGTTCAGGTCCACATCGGAGATCGCATTCCCTGTTTTACCGAGGATGACGTAAGCCGCGCCGGCGTTGAACCCGCCCGGCGGGTCCGCCAGGCGCGCGCCGACGATCAGGTCTCCGACCCCATCCCCGTTGACGTCCCCCACGGCTATGGCGCTGCCCGCCCGGTCCCTGGGCCTGTTCCCCATCACCCGGCTGAGGCCGGCGGGGCTGGCCCCCAGGTCGAGGCGGGTTGGGAGGGGCGTGGGGCGGCCCGCGAGGGCGTAGACGATGCCGGCGGCGGGTCCGCCCACGGGCGTCGCATCCGGGGCGCCGAGGAGGAGTTCGTCCAGGCCGTCCCGGTTGAGGTCCCCGGCGCTGGCAGAGCTGCCGAGGCCGTCCCCGGCTGCCCCGCCGGAGATGCGCACGGGGTCGGTCAGGGTCGCTCCGCCGTAGTAGAGATAGGCCTGGCCGGCGTTCGTCTTGCCGCCGGGGTCTGCGCCGGGCGCGCCTGCGATGAGGTCCGCGAAACCGTCCCCGTTCACGTTCCCGGCGGCCACGGCCCTGCCGAACCCGTCCCCGGCGGCCTCTCCGTCCAGCCGGACCACGCCGTCGGTGGCGGCCGCCAGGTCCATTCTCTGAGGGAGGCTGCCGGACCGGCCGTAGACGACGAAGATCGACCCTGCCCCGGCCTTTCCGCCGGGCGAGGCGTCGGGCGCGCCTGCGATGAGGTCCGCGAGGCCGTCCCCGTTCAGGTCCCCCACGGCCACAGAGGCCCCGAGGCCCCAGCCCGCCTCCCCGCCCAGGATCTCCGTGGCGCTGAGGGTCGCGTCCGCAAAGTCGACGACCGGGGGGGGGCTGCCGGATCGGCCATAAATGACATAGACCGCGCCCGCCCTGACTCTCCCGCTCGCGTTCGTCCCCGGCGCGCCGACGATCAGGTCTGCAAAGCCGTCCCGGTTGAGGTCTCCCACGGCCACGGCCTCTCCCATCCCTGCGCCCGGCGAGGCCCCTGACGCGGACATGTCCGCGCCCCCCTGGCCCAGGTTGACGGCGCTGCGCACCTGGGCCGGGGCAGGTTCCACACCCGCCACCAGCCACGCCACGCCACAGTACACAAGGATTCGCCTGAAGCGCATAGGAGTATCCTCGAAAAAAGCAGAAGACCGTGAGACGGCAGACGGCAGACGGCAGACGTGAGAACAAGAATCCAGAATCCAGAATCCAGAATCCAGAAGAAAAGCAAAACCGGTTCTCATTCTGGATTCTGAATTCTGACTCCTGTATTCTGCCTTTGCCGTTTGATGGCTGTTGAGGGGAGCTCAGGGGAGCTACGCCTGCAAGGGGGGCAGACGGTCGGGCGACCGGCAGGGGATAGGGCCGGGGGAAAAGGCAGCTAAAAGAAGCGTTCAGCGTTCAGCGTTCAGCCAAACCGACACAGGGTCTGTGGCTGACCGCTGTTGGCTGACGGCTGATCGCTAAGACAATGTCAAATAAAGGGGATAAACAAGGGGATTGATGAAACAGTGGGGAGAGAACCTGCGCTGCCCCTGTGGCGGAGGCAGTTGATGCTCAGAGGACAGGCCGGGCGGGGAACCCAACATGTCTATCTGAAGCTGGACACACGTCAAAGATAAGCAGTGACGACTCCGTTGCGTAAACGCACGGCTTCTCAGGCAACGCATGAGTTTGTTACCTCTACGTTAGCGCCTGAAGGCCCCGTCCGGGCCTGAAGATTTGCTCTTATACGAGGACGCCCATCAGATTTTACCTGACACGGGTAGATTCGGTGTCAGAACCAGCCGAACCTGATCCATTGTCAAAGAGCAGAGCCGCACAAAGCGGCAGACGCCAGCATTTAAAGCTTTGCGTCGGGACAGAATATACGAATGAAATCAGGGAAAGTCAACCTGAAAAATGGAGGACACCACCGTGACAGACCGCATCGAGGTCGTGGAGGGGGACATCACGGGGCAGCGGGTGGACGCTGTCGTGAACGCGGCCAATGAGTCGCTCCTGGGCGGGGGTGGGGTGGACGGGGCGATCCACCGGGCCGCCGGGCCGGGGCTGTTAGAGGAGTGCCGGGCCTTAGGCGGCTGCCCGACCGGGGAGGCCAGGATCACGAAGGGTTACCACCTCCCGGCCAAATGGGTCATCCACACGGTCGGACCGGTCTGGCGGGGGGGACAGAACCGGGAGGACGAGTTGCTGGCAAGTTGCTATCGGAACTGCTTCCGGGTCGTCGAGGAGTGTGACATTAAGACGGTGGCGTTTCCGGCCATCAGCACAGGGGTCTACGGGTTTCCGCTGGACCGGGCCACCCGGATCGCCCTGAGGGAGACGAAGGCCTTCCTGAGTCGGAACATCTCCGTTGAAAAGGTCGTCTTCGTCTGTTTCGGGCAGAGGGCGTACCGGTGCTATGTGGAGACGCTGGAAGGTCAGGATTTTTAGGGGTTGACAAACCCCCATGCGCAGGGTATAATACAGGGCTGTAAAAAAGGCGAAAGGCGAAAGGGGAAAGGCGAAAAGGGGACCTTTTTTCCTTTCCCCTTTTTCTTGTCCCTGAATCAGGAGTTGCGCATGCCCAGACAGACCATCCGGCTCGGGCACAGCCCCGACTCGGACGACGCCTTCATGTTCTACGCCCTGGCCAAAGGGCTGATCGACACGGGCGAGTTCGAGTTCGTCCACGTCCTGCAGGACATTGAGACGCTCAACCGGCGGGCGATGCGGGGGGAGCTGGAGGTGACGGCCGTGTCCATCCACGCCTGCGCCCACGTCCTGGACCGCTACGCCCTGATGCCGTGCGGGGCGAGCGTTGGGGACGGGTATGGCCCGATGGTGGTCGCCCGGACGCCGATGAAACTGGAGGACCTGCGCGGGAGGCGGGTCGCCATTCCGGGCACGATGACGAGCGCGTACCTGGCCCTCCGGCTGTGTCTCGGGGATTTCGCGTACGACGTGATCCCGTTCGACCGCATCCTGGAGGCGGTGGCGGAGGGGAGGGCGGACGCGGGGCTGATCATCCACGAGGGGCAGTTGACCTACGCCCGCGCGGGGTGCCACCTCGTCGTGGACCTGGGTGTCTGGTGGAAGGCGGAGACGGGGCTGCCGCTGCCGCTGGGGGGGAACGTCATCCGCAAGGACCTGGGCGCGGAGAAGGTCCGCCGGGTCACGGGTCTCGTCCGGCAGAGCGTAGCCTACGGCCTGAGCCACCGGGAGCAGGCGCTGGACCACGCCCTGGGCTACGCGCGGGGCATGGACCGGGGCCTGGCCGACCGGTTCGTGGGGATGTACGTCAATGACATGACGCTGGACTATGGGCCGCGCGGAAGGCAGGCCGTGGAGGTGTTCCTGCGACGGGGGTACGAGGCGGGGGTGATCCCGAGGCCGGCGGCGCTGGAGTTCGTGGAATAATGTTACGCGCTATTCTGTTCGACTTCGACGGGGTGATCGCGGACAGCGAGCCGGCGCACCTGCGGGCGTTTCAGGAGGTCGTGGCCGGGGAGGGGGTTGCGCTGGCTGAGGAGACCTATTACAGCCGCTACCTTGGACTGGCCGACCGGGCCTGCCTCCGGGCCATCTTGAGGGATGCGGGGAGGGCCGCGACGAACAATCTCGTCGAGGCCCTGTTTGAGCGCAAGTCGGAGCGGTACCTGCAGGGTCTCCGCGAGGGGGCGGTCCTGATGCCTGGCGCGTCAGAGTTCATCCGGCGGGCGTCGGCCCGGCATCCGCTCGCAGTCGCGTCGGGCGCGCTCCGGGGCGAGATCGAGCTGGTCCTGGCGCAGGCGGACCTGCGGTCCTGCTTTGTGGACATCGTCAGCGCGGAGGACGTGCGCCAGGGCAAGCCGCATCCTGAGCCGTTCCTGACGGCCCTGGACCGTCTGAACCGGGGGGTCGGGGCGTCCCCCCTGATTCAGCCCGGCGAGTGTCTCGTGGTGGAGGACGCCCTGCACGGCATCGCCGCGGCCCACGAGGCCGGGATGAAATGCCTGGCCGTGGCCACCTCCTGTCCGATCTATCGCCTCGGCGCGGCGGACGTGGTGACGCAGAGCCTGGAGGGGTTTTCCGTCGGGCGGCTGGGGGATATGTTCGTGTGAGGAACCTTATGAGTCTGGACGTTTTTAAGCTGGACGGCCGCTCGGCCATCCTCACCGGCGCGAGCAAGGGCCTGGGGCAGGCGATGGCCCTGGCCCTGGCGAAGGCCGGAGCAGACCTGCTGATCACGAGCCGTCACCAGGCAGAGGTCGATGCCGTGGCGAAGGAGATCATTTCGGCGACGGGCCGGAAGGTGGTGGCCGTGGAGTCGGACGTATCGAGGCGCGCGGATGTGGAGTCGGCGATGGACCGGGCGCTCCAGGCGTTCGGCAAGGTGGACATCCTGGTCAACAACGCCGGGATCAACGTCCGGGAGCCGGTGGTGGACCTGAAGGACGAGTCGTGGGAGCGGGTGATCGGGATCAACCTGACCGGGCCGATGATGTACTGCCGGGCCGTGGGCCCTCACATGATCAAACGACGCTATGGGCGCGTGATCAACGTGGCCTCCACGCTCGGCGCGGTCTCCATCCCCCACCGGACCTCCTACGCCTCCAGCAAGGGCGGCCTGATTCAGTTGACCAAGACCGTCGCCCTGGAGTGGGCCCCGCACAACATCACGGTCAACGCCCTCTGCCCCGGCCCGTTCGAGACGCCGATCAACGCCGCGCTGATGAAGGACCCGGCGGCCTACCAGGCGTTCGTGGCGAAGGTCCCGATGGGGCGATGGGGCAAGCCGGAGGAGCTGGCCGGGCCTGTGGTGTTCCTGGCCTCCGACGCCTCCAGCTTCATGACCGGCGCGACGCTGTTCGTGGACGGCGGGTGGACGGCGCAGTAAAGGCAAAAACGATTACCGCTTCACATTCTCTGTGTCATAAAACTCTGAATTCCTTTGCGGATCTCTGACTTTTACCCTGGGGGGCGGTTCGACCCGCGCATCCCGACGCCCGATGCGTTCCTGGGCTATGAGATCGGCGACCGGTTGACGCCCTCCGCCGGGATCGAGCGCTACCTGACGGCGCTGACGGCGAGGTCGGGCCGGGTCCGGCTGCGGCCCTACGGGGCGAGCGTGGAGGGGCGGAGGCTCTACTGTCTGATCGTCACCTCGCCGGAGAACCACCGCCGCATCGAGACCATTCGGGCGCAGATTCGCCGCCTGGCCGACCCTCGCAGGGTCAGGGACGATGCGGAGGCTGAGGGGCTGATCCGGGCGACGCCGGCGACCACCTATCTGGCGCACAACGTGCACGGGGGGGAGCACTCCACGGGGGAGTCGGCGATGGTGACGGCCTACCTGCTGGCCGCCGGGCAGGACCGGACGATCCGCCACATCCTGGACGAGACGGTGGTGGTCCTGGACCCGGTCCAGAACCCGGACGGGCGGGAGCGGTCGATTGCCTATTTCTATTCGGCGTTCGGCATCCGGCCCAACCCGGACCCCAACGCGGCGGAGCACCAGGAGCCCTGGGCGTCCGGCAGGGGGAATCACTACCTGTTCGACCTGAACCGGGACTGGTTTCCGGTCACTCAGCCGGAGACGGCGGGCAGGGTCGAAATCTATCTCCAGTATCTTCCGCAGGTCTACGCGGATCTGCACGAGATGGGGCACGAGCAGACCTATTTTTTTCCGCCGCCTGCGTCGCCGTCCAACCCCCACTTCACGGCGATCACGGAGAAGTGGTGGCGGGTCTACGGGGGGGCGGTGGCCGGGGCGCTGGACCGGGCGGGGGTCCCCTACTTCACGGGGGAGGTCTTCGACGCGTTCTATCCGGGGTACGGGGAGTCGTGGCCGATCTTTCACGGCGGGATCGGGATGACGTTCGAGCAGGCGTCCGCGCGGGGGCTGGGCATCCGGCGGACGGACGGGACGGTCCTCGACTTCCGGGAGGCGGTGCGACACCACGTCATCGCGGCGATGGCCACGTGCCGGACGACGGCGGAGCGGCGACGGGAGCGGCTTCGGGACTTCTACCTGTTTCACAAGACGGCCGTGGAGGAGGGACGGAGCGGCCCGGACAAGGAGGTGTTGATCCCGCCAGGGGAGGACCCGCTGGACGGGGAGCGGCTGGTCCGTCTGCTGCACCGGCAGGGCGTGGAGGTCCGCGTGGCGCGGCGGGGGTTTCAGGCCCGATGCCGGAGCTACCGGGATGAGAACGTGGTTGAACGGCGCTTTCCCGCCGGGACGTACATCGTCCGGCTGGACCAGCCCCGGAAGCGGCTGATCTGCGGCATCCTGGAGAAGGAGACACAGATCGACCCGGCGTTCATCGAGGAGGAGGTCCAGCGGAGGAGGGACCGGCTGCCGTCGCGCATCTACGACACCACGGCCTGGTCCCTGCCGCTGGCCTGTGGGGTGGAGACGTTCTGGTCGGAGGCGTTCAGCGAGGCGCGGACCGGGGTGTTAGGCCCTGCCCCGCGCCGGCGCCGGACTCCTCGGGCCGTGCGCGCCGCGTACCTCCTGCGCTATACCTCAAACGCCGCGCTCGCCTGTCTCGTTCAACTGCTGTCGGAGGACCGGGGCGTCCGCGTGTCGCGGAAGGCGTTCCGGATGGTCGGGGAGGCGTATGGCCGGGGGACCATCGTGCTGCGGGTGGGCGAGAACGGGGAGGACCTGCGGGGAAGGCTGGCGGACCTGAGCGCGGCGCACGGGGTGACGTTTGTTCCGACGGACACGAGCCGGGCGGAGGAGGGGGTTGACCTGGGCAGCGCCAGCGTCGTGCACGTGAAGAGGCCGAAGGTGGCGATGCTCTACGATGTCCCGACTTCGTCGCTGTCCTACGGGTGGTCGGCCTATCTGTTCGAGCAGCGCTACCGGCTGCCGTTCACGGCGGTCCGGTGGGGGGCACTGGCCTCCGGGGACATCCGGGACTACAACGTCATCGTGCTGCCGGACGGGTCGAGGCGGGAGTACCAGCGGTATTTCAACGACGACTTTTTCCGGCGCATCCGGGGGTGGGTCGCGGCCGGGGGGACGCTGGTGGCGGTCAAGGGCGCGGCGGCGTTCATCGCAGAGTCGGGGAACGGGCTGACGGGGGCGAGGCTCATCACGGACCTGCGGGACCTGCAGAAGAAGGACGGGGAGGACGCCTCCCCGGAGGAGAAGGGGGAGGAGAAGAAGAAGGGGAACGGGAAGAAGGAGGTTCCGGAGGAGTTCAGGCCGGACCGGGTGGCAGGGGCGATCCTGCGCGTGAGGCTGGACCAGAATCACTTCATGAGCTATGGGTATGTGGAGGGGCTGGACGCGATGGTCGCGTCCGACTATGTGTTCACGCCCACGCAGAAGGGGCGGGCCGTCGGGGCGTTCGAGGAGGAGGGGAGGCTGAGGGTGGCCGGGTTCGTGTGGGAGAAGATGCTGAAGGCCCTGCCGGGGCAGGCCTGCTGCTGGGACGAGCCGCTGGAGCGGGGGCATGTGATCTGCTTCGCGGACGACCCGGGGTTCCGGGGCTACTGGGAGGGGCTGCACCGGCTGTATTTCAACGCGATCCTGTTCGGGCCGAGCCTGGCAAGGTAAAAAAGGGAAGAACAGCCATGAACATTGAATACACGGTCCATATCTGGAAAGAGGGCGATCAATTCGTCGCTCACGCCATGCCCCTGGATGTCATGAGTTCAGGACAGACTCCAGAACACGCCCGAAAGGCCCTGGATGAAGCGGTTCATCTTTTCCTGGTTACGGCCGCAGACATAGGTGCCCTGGAGGAGGTTCTTCAGGAAGCGGGTTACGAGTCTCAGGAGGGAAAATGGGTGGGACCTTCCTGGGTGGCGACTGAGAGACATTCTATGGCTGTCGGTGTCTGAAGATGCCAAGGATAACGCCGGTACACTGGAGGGTTCTGGAAAAAGTGTTTCTTACTGCTGGATTTCAGTTCGCCCGGCAGGAGGGAAGCCATCGGTCCTACACCAAACCGGGGGTTTCCAGGCCGGTCGTGATTCCTGCTTATGATGAAGTGCCAGTATCCATCATCAAGAATAACCTGAAGACAGCGGGGATTCAGAGGGAGGAGTACTTCCGGTTGCGGGAGAAGTAAGCGTTTACGGGTAACCGTCTTTGATTCAGGGGTAGTTCTATGAGCGAGGGCCTGTCTGACCTTGCTGTCGCAACAGCCCTTCTGGGTCTGGAGGAGAAGTGGCTGCAGCCGTTCGAGGTTCAGGACCCGTTCAACGGCGACGCGGACCTCAGGGGGTTCCTCTCGCTCAGGCCGGACCACCGCTACGGGGCGCTGGCCGTCACGCACGTCAGCGGGAGGCCTGCGCCGCAGCGGATCTTTGCCACGCCCAAGCTGCACTACCCCTTCGACCGGACGGGGGCATTTCACTTTCCGCCAGTCCAGAGCATCGCGATCTACGAGAAGTTAGACGGGACCAACGTGCTGGCGTACCGATACGGCGACGCTGAGGGGAATCTGCACACGACCTACAAGCTCCGCCTGTTTCCGGTGCTCCGAAACGGCAAGTGGGGGGCGTTCCTGGACATGTGGAGGGAGATGCTGAGGCGTTATCCTTCCATTGAGGGACTGCCTGAAAAAAATGACTGCTCGGTCAGCTTCGAACTCTACGGCGCTCAAAACGCGCACCTGATCCTCTACGAACAGCCGCTGGACTGCGCCCTGCTGTTCGGGGTGGACGGGTCAGGGAATGTCATTCCTCCCTCGCGCCTGGAGACGGGGGGCGTGCCGACGCCCCGGCTCTACGGCGAACTCCGGGCCGGGGAGGACCCGGTCGCAGAATACGCGCGCATCCGGGAGGAGATCGAGCGCGACATCGAAAAGTTAGAGGACGGGAAGCTCAAGGGCTCGGAGGGCGCGGTCTGGTACGTCACCCCTGCGAGCGGGGAGACGGTCGTCTTCAAGTGCAAGCCGGACTCGGTGGAGGAGGTGCACTGGGTTAAGGGCATCAACAAGGCCGCCGTGACGATGACCTGCTGGAACCTGCTGGAGACTTCGGACATCCTGAGCTATGAGACGCTCCTGCCGCTGCTGTTAGAGGACTACACCCAGGAGGAGATCGACGGCTTCCGGGCGCACATCGACGCCTGCATCGAGGAGGTCAACCGGGAGCTGGAGTTCCGGAGGCGCGTGCTGGAGGAGTACGCAAAGGTGGGGCTCTCCATCGCCCAGGACAAGGGCGCGGTCATGCGGGCGCTCTCCGGGAAGTTCAACCGGGGGGAGATGAAGAAGGTCTACGCGCTCATCGCCCAGCACGAGCAACGCGCATAAACAGGTGGTTTCATTATTTCATTATGCCCATCATTCACACATCCGAAAAACCTTTGAAGGAGGGCAACCGGCCCGCGTGGAGCCGGGCGACGAGCGCCGGGGTGTTCCGGGTCCCGGCGCAGGGGGGGAGGTTCGACCGGCATCACCATGACTGCGATGAGTACTGGCTGATCTTCAGGGGTAAGGCGAAGGTGTTCAGCGAGGGCCAGACGTATTACGTAAAGCCCGGCGACATCGTCTGCACGAAGGCGGGGGACGAGCACGACGTGCTGGAGGTCTACGAGGACCTGGAGGCGTTCTGGTTCGAGGACGCCACGCCGCCGGGGGGGCGCGTCGGGCATCTGCACCGCGACCCGGAACTGCGCAAGGGCCACGCCGTGTTCGCCGGACCGATTCCGCCCGACTTTCCTGGGTGAAGGGGAAGGGGGATAGTCCGCTTGATGCGAGAAGGGATGTGTTTCAGAGGTATAAACCGTGAAATTGACTATTGAAACTGAACAGGAAGAGGACGGGCGCTGGATCGCCGAAGTGCCCGAACTCTCCGGCGCAATGGTGTACGGACAGACACGCGAAGAGGCGATTGCGCGCGTCCAGGCCCTGGCGTTGCGCGTGCTGGCGGATCGGATAGAGCACAGAGAATGTGTTTTACTATGAGGAAGGTCAACGGAAAACTGGTCTCTGAACAGCGCAACTATAATGTCCTGACCGTCGCCCAGGCCAAGAAGATCGCGAAATCCTGGCTGAGGGAGATGGATCTTGAACACGCGCTCCTGTTCGGGCTACCGGAGGTAGATGACCGATACCACTACTGGCGCGTCCCACTGCTCCATCCGGCAACAGAGGAGAAGATCGGTGAGGTCGTCGTTGATGCCAGGACTTCATTGATTCTGGAAAACAAATCTACGGCTCAAGACGTGCTTGAAGCCCGGCTGCTGGGCCGTAAAAAGAACCTCAAGGTCTACAAGCGCGAGAAAACGTATAGAATTTCTTCTCTCAGAAACACGGTGGGTCTGGGGGATTGTGAGGCGCTTTTGCAGGAGATGCCGGCGGAGTCCATTGATCTTGTGTTCACGTCACCGCCTTACTACAATGCCCGCCCGGAATACACGGACTATGTCACTTACGAAGAATATCTCCTCAAGATTCGCAAGGTTGTCCAGAGCGTCCATCGGGTGCTCAACGAGGGCCGTTTCTTTGTGATGAACAGCGCGCCCGTCCTGGTGAGGAGGGCCAGGCGGAGCGAGTCCTCCCGGCGAATCGGCGTGACCTTCGACATCCATCGCATCTTCATCGAAGAGGGCTTCGACTTCATTGACGACATCATCTGGGTCAAGCCGGAGGGCGCTGGATGGGCTACAGGGAGGGGGAGGCGTTTCGCCGCAGACCGGAATCCCCTACAATACAAGGCCGTGCCGGTGACGGAGTATGTGATGGTCTACCGCAAACGCACGGACTTGCTGATCGACTGGCACATACGGAACCATCCCGATTCCAAGATTGTGAAATCCTCCAGAGTCCCGGATAGCTACGAGAGAACGAATATATGGAAAATTCATCCCGCGAATCACCCCGACCATCCGGCCATCTTTCCGCTCGAACTTGCGGAGAAGGTGATCGCTTATTATTCTTTCAAAAATGATGTCGTACTCGATCCCTTTGCGGGCATCGGAACTGTTGGCAGGGCAGCAGCCAAGCTCGGACGTCGATTTGTCCTTTTTGAAAATAATCCCAATTATGTAGAGATCGTTCGTAAGGATATAGGAAAATGGCTCGGGAAAGGTGTAGAGGGCGTTCTTTTTATGAACTGCGACCCTGTAGATAGTTCAGAATACTTGTTCTGAAAGAGAAGCTGACCATGGCAAAACGACCAAAGCTCACGGACCTCATGCCTGAAGCTGGTAGAGACCTTCTCAGTTCCGGTGGTAAAGAGTTCGTCGAGCGTATCGGCGTTGAGGCCGTTCGCCAGGTTGTACACGCAGTTCTATGCGGCGAAAACCTTCGTGATTCGACGGAATCCCTGACACGTCGCCGGTTGGCCCTTTCAAATGGCGCGCTGTTGCTGCTGTTTCTTCAAGGATGCCGGGACGTGGAGAATTTCGTCCAGACGTTGCCTCGTCTCGCCGAGGAGGAATTTCAGAAAACTAAAAAACAAGAAGACCGCTGGATTCTTCAATGGATTCTGGGACTGACGAATAAAGCTGTTCAGAATGTCCTTCGAGATGATCCTGAAAATCTTGCAAAGTATCGCTCAGAGTACGAGCAGACACTCAATGGTACGATACAGTCATGCAACGACCTGTTTGGGACCTTATCCGGCAATCTTGAAGTCTCGACAAATCTCAAAGCCAACATGGATTGGCGGTTCATTATTCAACTTCTTGTCGCCGTTGGGGCACAGACCTTAACGCTCCGAGGGTCAGACAAGTCCATCTATGGAAAATTGTTTGAGCGGCTTATCTTGGGATGTCTGTTGCATGCGTTGGATTTCAAATTCGTCGATCCAGATACAAATACGGACTTCAACAAGGTCTTTTGGCTCTCCTCACGAGGGGAGCGTCGAGAGAGCGATGCGACAGCCATTTACGAACTCGGAAAAGGAGTCCGGTTCGATATTGGTTTCATAGGCAGGGGAAATCCTGAGATCACCCTGGACAAGGTCTCACGTTTTGAAAGAGAAATGGAATATGGCCGTTCAAAGCATTATATGGCGACATTCATCATTGTGGATCGAGTAGGTCCTGGGAGCAGGATTATAAACCTTGCTGAACAGATCGACGGTAGTGTGATCCAGATGAGCATGACGTTTTGGCCTCAAGATGTCGCAAGAAAACTTGAAGAAAAGCTCGGTATGAGGCATGAGTTAGCAAACATGCCTATTTCGCAAATATATGCCTATCTGAAAACCAAAGTTCAGGGCGCACCCATAGAAGGTTTTATATAGCTACATATCTCCAAGTTGAAATATTGAGATCAGGCGACGCGAGCGATGACCCGGT
>CAYRZX010000008.1:0-44084 GCA_964428665.1 uncultured Gemmatimonas sp. | reverse complement strand
CTATCAGACCGCAGCCCCCACGAAACTTTTGCCATTTTTCCGGGAGTGCACCCTAAGCAAGGTTTTACCACCTTCACTACAAAAGATGGTCTGGTTGGTAGTCAGGTATTTTCCGTCATTCAGGATCGGAAGGGGTATCTCTGGTTCGGTACCGACAGCGGCGTGAGTCGGTATGATGGGCAAGTCTTTCAGACGATAACCCGCCGGGACGGCCTAGCAAGTAATAAGGTGAATTCCATCCTTCAGGATCGTGAAGGGCGTCTCTGGTTTGGTACTTCCAGTGGCGTGACACGCTTTCGCACATCGATGCCCTCACCTCCACCGGTGTTCATTGACGCTGTGGTTGCAGACCAACGCTATGAAAAAACCTCCGAAATTGCTATTTCATCAACAGTGAACCTGACAGCCTTCGAGTTCCGGGCCATCAGCTTCAAGACCCGGCCCGAAGCCATGGTCTATCGCTATCGGTTAAACGGTTACGACAAGGACTGGAAGAACACCCACGCCCGGCGCGTGGAGTACCAGGACCTGCCCATCGGGACCTACACCTTCGAGGTCCAGGCCGTGGACCGGGACCTGGTCTATTCGGAGAAGCCGGCCACAGTACGGCTGACCATCCACCCGCCATACGGGATCATCGCCCTGGCGAGTGGCCTGGGGCTTGCGCTGGTCGTGGCGGCTGTGGCGTCGGGGTATGCCTTCAAGAGGCGTCGCGACCTGCGCCGGGCAGAACAGGCCCTGATGAGGGAACTGGAGAAAGAGCTTCAGACGGCGCACGAGATGCAGATGAGTCTGATGCCCAAAGAAAGCCCCCGGATCGAAGGCCTCGACATCGCCGGGCAGTGTATCCCGGCCAATCACGTGGGCGGCGATTACTTCCAGTACTTCTCTCAGGACGGCAGGCTGACCATGGCCCTGGCCGATGTCACCGGCCACGCGATGGAGGCGGCCATCCCGGTGGTCATGTTCAGCGGCATCCTCAAAAGCCACATGGAGCTGGGCGGGGCCCTCCAGGAGCGTTTTCAGAGGCTCAACCGCTCGATCTACGGCACGATCCGGGGCCGCACGCTGGTCTGTCTGGCGATGGGAGAGCTGGACCTGTCCACCTGTATGCTTTCTCTGTCTGACAGCGGATGTCCCTATCCGTATCACTATCGCGCCTCCACCGGCGATGTGGTCGAGTTGCAGGTGGACGCCTACCCCCTGGGCGTCCGGCCCGACACGGAGTATCCGGTGATCCAGGCGCAGTTGGAGGCCGGGGACCGGGTGGTCTTCTGTTCGGATGGGGTGATGGAGGCGGTGAACGCAGCGGGAGAGCAGTTCGGGTATGAGCGCACGGCGGGGGTGATCCGGCGGGCGTGTGCGGAGGGACTATCTGCGGAGGCGACCATCGACCGGATTTTAAGCGAGGTCAACGCCTTCAGGGAGAATGCGCCCCAGGCGGATGATATGACGTGTGTGGTGGTGCGGGTGGAACGCGAAAGAGAGCCGAAAGAAGCGAAAAACGCGAAAACAACCTGAAAGACGCGAAGTCATCCTTAGAAGGTCCCTGAGAAGGGGGCAGCCATGAAGATATCCGACCCAGGCGCGGAAATACATTTCCGCCTTCTGATTCCATTTTCAATCTTCATTCTTCAATTTTCATTCTTCAATTTCCTGATCACCTCCGACTGCCGGGCGGCGGAGGGCGATCCTCCTGCCGGCAGCCGCGCCGTGATCTCAGGGATCGTCACCGACGCGGCAGGCCGGCCTCTGCCCGGCGCCTCCCTCCGCCTGGAGCGGAACGGGTCGGACGTGGCCCTGACCCGGACGGACTCGACGGGGAGCTACCGGATGAGCGTCGTCCCCCTGAGCGGGACGTATGACCTCTCAGCCACGCACGGCGACCTCGGCGACTGGCTATTGAATGTCCCGCTTCGCGAGGGAGACCATAAGACGATCAACCTCACGTTGAAGGAGGCCGTGAGCATCTCGGGAAGGGTGTCCACCCCGGACAGCGCGATGGCCGACGTCCCCGTTCAGGCCATTCTCGACCGGAGCGGGGACCTCCGCAACCACCCCTATACCATTGCGGTAACGCTGACTGATAAGGAGGGGAGATACCGATTCATCAACCTGAAGCCGGGGCGGTATCAGGTGTGGTGTGTGACGCCGGGGGAAGACATTCATTCCAGAGCCGAGAAAAAAACCTTACAGGTTGAACGCGGAAAGACCCTCGCAGATGTTGACTTTCGACTCTCCCGCTTCAAACAGAGGGCATGGGACGCAGGCCACGTGGACAACCTATCTCCTTTCTCTGTTCCACCCACGGCGCCAGCCAGCCTGCGACCCCTGCTTGAAATCAAGACCTACACCGCGAAGGATGGCGCAGATGCTATGCGGATTGCGGTCGCTGACACGCAGGGCTATACCTGGTTCCGTCCTGTAGATACGCGTGAGAGTTATTTTTATCGCTTTGATGGAAGGGGATTTACAGCAGTTGACACCGTAGGTCCTCGATCGGGTTCAGCGGTTACAGGAAATTTGAATACTCCGCCCGCCCGAGATGTGGAAGGAAAAGTCTGGATGGAAGGCGACAGCGGCCTGGTCCGGCTCTGGAACGGAAGGGTCCAGAAGCGCTACACCCTGCACGACGGCCTGCCTTCCGACGCCGTGATTACCTTACGAGCGGACAAGCATCAGGGCGTCTGGGCGATGACGACCAAAGGTATCTGTTACATCTGCGAAGAAACCGGTAAAGACAGGGTGTTGGTCGCTGTGGATTCTTCCATGATCCATCTGTCTGAAGCAGTCTCAGAGGCAGCATGGAAAAATTGGAATTATCAATGGGGATCCGCAGGAATGAGAACTGATTCCGAAGGAGGCGTCTGGTGGTGGGCGAGACAGTCCCCGGACATCACAACGATTTTCCACCGCCTGCTCAAAACGCCGCATGGCATCTCAGAGGCGCAGAACATACGTCTTTCGTGCAGGATCACCGATGCCTGGCCTGTCGGATCGGGCCTTCTGCTCAAATGCCCAGAAGGGCCTCTCATCTATTTCCCTGCCGGTGGAGTCGGACAGCCGCTCGATAATCGTCTAAAAGGATATCTAGGAAAAGGTTTTAAAGGCAGGCTTTACTTCACAACTAGAGCGGAAGACAAACTGACGAAAATCGTCCGCGATGAGCCGGATAGCGCAGGTTACTTTGGCCTGATAGATTCGTCCTGGCGATTTGAATTTCCGATGAAACTCTCAGATGAGTATGGTTTATATAAGGTTTCTAAGGTTGGGAATGAAATGTGGGTGTCTGTGTGGGGTCAGGATAACCCTGTTGTCATCCGGGAAAATGACATTTTGCCCGCCAAAGACGTGTATTCGTATGACCTGACAGGGGGGCTCTTTTCAGCCGATGATGAAACTGTCTGGATGTTAAAGTGGGGGAAACGAGAGGTCACCGAACTTCGTTTTTCGAAAGAGATAGAGTACGAGGTGTGTAATCTCAATCCAAACGGGCTTTGGCCCCTGCAATACAACCGTAAAACAAGAAGATTTTATTTTATAGCACAGGGTCTTCTCAGGAGAGAGTTTTCCCTCATGTTCTATCAAAACCGGGAGTGGAAGGAGTTGTTCAAATTTCCCGATTTAATTTGGGATGACCTATCAGACATTCAGGAAAACTTCTGGGTCATATCTTCCGCCAGAGACTCGATACACCTTATTTGTATAACCGCTGACGGTGACCTGGAGCAACAATTGACCAAGATGCCTGGGGGCAGGTATGAACTGAGACCCTGGTCCCCTGATGACAGAGGCGGCTGTTACCTTTTGACCTCAGACTCGACGCTGACGTATTACAAGGCAAAAAAATGGAGGACTTATCCGCTGACAGACATCAAAGACATCCGCGATATTAAGGCTTTTGCCGACGGTTCAGTCTATGTTCACGCAGCAAAAGGGCTCTATCGCTGGACCCCTGACAGCCTCCGGCAGTTGACTGTGTCGGACGGCCTGCCCGCTGACAGCCTTGTGGCCACCTGGAAATCCTTCTCCAAACTTTTTATTCGCACAGCAAGACAAGTCGGCTGGATCGAAAACGGGAAGGTCTCGCTCGTGGACACGCTCCACTATCCGCAACTGAAAAACGTCGCCATTGCTCAACAGGACAGGGCAGGGCGGATGTTTTTTTATGGTGATCCAGCGGAAGGGCCGGTTCGTGAAGTCTGGATGCTGGAAGGGGAGACGCTCAAGAACCTGCCCCTGCCCGGTTCTTTTAAATGGTTCCAGCCTATTTTTGAAAATGGCGAGGTAATTCTGTTTACAAGTGATAGTAAAATTTACAGGTACAGTAAGGAATACCAGCAGTTCTACCTGCTCAAAAACGCAGGCGATCTCTTCGGTTATATCTGGGGAGGTTACATCACTGATGGGAACCTGATCGTGTCCGGCTGGGGGAAGCACTTCCTGAAAATCGACCTCAGGGCGGCCTGGCCCACCTTTCCGCGGCTCAGCTTTCAGACGATCAGCATCAACAAAAAGGAGGTCGGGGAGCAGGACCGGCGCACGCTCGCCTCCGGGTCAGCGCTCAAGGCCGATTTCATCGCCATCGAGAAACTCGACCAGACCCATGTGTACTACCAGACACGGCTGCTGGGCCAGGACAGCGCCTGGTCCGAGCCGACGAAGAACGAGAGCATCGATCTGCGCAACCTCCCGGCGGGGACCTACCGCCTGGAGGTCAGGGCCAGAGGCGAGTCTGAGCTGTGGGGCAAGCCCATCGGCCTCGACTTCGAGGTCCTGCCGCCCTGGTATGCGACGGCCTGGGCCTACCTGGGCTACGCGATGGCCTTTGCCGGGTGCCTCCTGGGCACGGTCAAGATCACGCAGCGCCGGCTCGACCGCAGGCGCGCGGTTCAGGAGATGGAGAAAGAGCTCCAGACCGCCCACGACCTGCAAATGGGCATGATGTCCCACGAAAAGCCGCAGATCGAAGGGTTCGACATCGCCGGGTGCTGCCTCCCGGCCAACCACGTGGGCGGAGACTTTTTCAAATACTTCGCCCTCCCCCACGGCCGCGTGGCCGGGGTCCTGGCCGACGTGACCGGCCACGCCATGGAGGCTGCGGTCCCCATGCTGATGTTCAGCGGCATTCTGGAGAGCCAGATGGAGCTGGGCGGCACGGTGGAGGACCTGTTCAGCCGCCTGAACCGCTCGCTCTATCGGACCCTGCCGGGACGCACCTTCGTCTGTCTCCAGATGGGCGAGCTGAACCCCTCCGATCTCACGCTGCGCCTGTCCAACAGTGGCTGCCCTTATCCGTACCATTACCGGGCCTCCACCGGCCAGGTGACCGAGGTGCAGATCGACGCCTATCCCCTGGGCATCCGGCCCGACACGGACTACCCGGTGGTGGAGGCGCAGCTTCAACCCGGAGACCGTCTGGTCTTCTGCTCAGATGGGGTTGTGGAGGCGGCGAACGCATCGGGAGAGCAGTTCGGGTATGAGCGCACGGCGGAGGCGATCCGGAAGGCGTGCGAGGAGGGTCTGTCAGCGGAGGCGACGATCGACCGGCTTCTGAAGGAGGTCGAGGCATTTCGAGGCAATGCGCCCCAGTCGGACGACATCACCTGCGTGGTCGTGCGGGTGGAAGGGTGATGCCATGCTGGAACCCCTCTTTCTCACCCAGCTCCTGTTCGTCATCGCCCTGGTGGGCCTGAGCGCGTGGACAGCCGTGCGCCGGTTCCACTGGACAGGGGGAATGGCCTGGGCCTACGGCGTGGCCGTCCTGGGGGTCTACCTGGCGCTCTGCTCTGTGTCGCAGGAGGCGATCGAGGGGCGCATCCACCTGATCCCGGCTGCAGTGGCCCTGGTGGGCGTGGGCTTTACGATGGTACTCTCCGAACAGTTCTGGCGGCGCTTTCGAGAGGAACAGCGACAGCGCCTCGAAGCGCAACAGCGGCTGATGGAACAGATGGAGAAGGAGCTTCAGACGGCCCACGAGATGCAGATGGGACTGATGCCCAGGGAGAGTCCGCAGGTGCGCGGACTGGACATCGCGGGCCGCTGCGTCCCGGCCAACCACGTGGGCGGCGACTTCTTCCAGTATTTCCGCCTCCCGCAGGACCGCCTGGCCCTGGCCCTGGCCGACGTGACGGGCAAGGAGATGGAAGCAGCCATCCCTGTCGTCATGTTCAGCGGCATCCTGGAAAGTCACATGGAACTCGTCGAGGGCATCGAAAGGCTTTTTGGACGGCTGAATCGTTCGCTGCACCGCATCCTGACGGGACGCACCTTCATCTGCTTTGCCCTGGGAGAGTTCGATCTCTCCACCCGAAGCCTTCGTTTCTCCAACGGCGCCTGCCCCTGCCCCTACCATTTCCGCGCTGAAAGCGGAGAGGTGATCGAACTGCAGACTGAAGCCTATCCCCTCGGCGTCCGGCCGGACACGGAGTATCCGGTGATCCAGGCGCAGCTTCAGGCCGGGGACCGGGTGGTGTTCTGTTCGGATGGGGTGATGGAGGCGGTGAACGCAACGGAAGAGCAGTTCGGGTATGAGCGCACGGCGGGGGTGATCCGGCGGGCGTGTGCGGAGGGTCTGTCTGCGGAGGGGACCATCGACCGGATTTTGAGCGAGGTCAACGCCTTTCGGGGCGATGCGCCTCAGGCAGATGATATGACCTGTGTGGTCGTGCGAGTGAATCGCGAAGAGCGCGAAAGGAGTGAAAATCGCGAAGCCACCCCCCACCTCCCTCTTGGGGAAGGGCGGTAGGGTTTCGCGTCTTTCGCGCATTTCATCTTTTCGCGTTACGAAACCGCCCGACCTCCCTCTCTGGAATCCAGGAGTCAGGAGTCAGAATCCAGATGGTAATCCCCTGTAAGGAGAATATCCCATGTCAGAGGAACAAGCACATCCGATTATCCGGTTTGACGATATTGCCAAGCTGTCCGACCGAGAAATCCAGATGATTTTGCGGGAGGTGGACACCAAGGACCTGGCCTTTGCGCTGAAGGGTGCGACACCGGAGATTCAGGATCGGATATTCTCGAATGTGTCGGAGCGGGTGGGGGCGATGATTAAAGAAGAGATGGCGCACACAGGCACATGGGAGATGCGTGCACAGGAGGAGGTACGCGCCCGGATTGTGCAGACGGCACGGCGACGCCTTCAGGCGGGGGCTCCTGAGTTGAGCGAGGAATACCTGTCCATGAAGCGCGAGTTGAAGGATAGGCTTCGGCATACCAGCTTCTCTCAACTCAGCTTTGATGAAATGACGGAGGTGTTTTCAAGTCGTCTGGCCGTCGTTGCCCGAACGGAAGGGGTTCTGGCGCTGACGGAAATCGTAGAACTCGTCGATGAGGGTCTGTTCCAGCAAGGCCTCCGCCTGGTGGTGGATGGTGTGGAACCGACGCTGGTCCAGACGATGCTGGAAACTCGAATGCGAACCTTGCTCCATCAGCACGAGACACGATACAGGATGATCATCCAGGGGCTAATTGCTGTTCAGTTCGGACAGGACCCTCGCATCATCAAACAAGCATTGCGGAATTTCTATTAGAGGGATGTCCTTTTTGCGGAGATCTGCGACTGAAGACCCAATGAGGAGGGTGGTGACATGGGAAAGAAAGAAGCACCCGATAAAGAGTTATCGCAGGACGAACGCAACGCCCTTCAGGCGGCCACAGGCAGCTCGGAGGTGGGGGTCCCTGATGTCAAGCCTGCGGCGTCCCCCGTCAAGATCAAGCCGGTGGTCACCTACGACTTCAAACACCCCAACCGGGTGTCCAAGGACCAGATCCGCACGCTGGAGAACCTCCACAGCAACCTGGCCCGGCTCCTGGCCGCCTCCTTCTCCACCCTCCAGCGCGCCGTGGTCGAAACCGACATCGCGTTCGTGGACCAGACCACCTACGCCGAGTTCATCATGTCCCTGTCCAACCCCTCCTGCTCCTATGTGTTCACCATCGAACCCCTGGGCGGGCCGGCCATCCTGGACTTCTCCCTGCCCGTGGCCTACTCCTTCATCGACCGGCAGTTCGGGGGCAAGGGCACCACGCCCATGGGGGAGTCCCGCACCCTCACCTCCATCGAGCGGAGCGTGATGTCGAAGGTGGTGCAGCGCACCATGGAGGACCTGGAGACCACCTGGGAGGCCCTGATCAAGATCCAGGTGTCCGACGCAGAGCTGGAGACCAACCCGGAGTTCATGCAGGTGGCTGCCCCCTCGGACACGGTCATCCTGATCGCCTTCGAGGTCAACAGCCAGCACGCCTCCGGCCTGGTCAACCTCTGCTACCCCTTCTTCACCCTGGAGCCGGTGATGAACCTGCTCAACGTGCAGAGCTGGGTCAACCGGGAGAGGGGACGGAGGGACAGCGAGAGACAGCATCGGCTGAACCAGTTGAAGAGCGTCAGGGCCGAGGTCAGGGTGGTCCTGGGGCGAGCGGCGGTTTCGGCGGAGAAGGTGGCCGGCCTTCAGGAAGGGGACCTGCTCGTGCTGGACACACGGATCGACGATCCGGGCGTCGTCTTCGTGGAGAACCTGCCGGTGTTTCTGGCCCGGCCCGGCGCCAGCCGCCGGGGGCAATACGCGGTTGAGCTTCTCCGGGCGATTCCCCAACAGGAGGTGAAGTATTATGGCTAAGAAAAAGATTGTTGCGCCCCCGAAGCCAGCGCCAGCGTCCCCTCCATCTGAGCCGAAAGGGGTAGATCCAAACTGGCCCAGGGACCTGAACACCCGCCTGGACCGGCTAAGAGGGGCAGAGCTGGAGGTCTGCGTGGAGATGGGGCGGAAACAATTGTCTCTTGAGCAGATCGTGAACTTTGAGCCGGGGAGTGTCATTGAGTTGGAAAAGTTGAGCGGAATGCCGATGGAAATCCTTGTGAACGGAACGCTGTTTGGGAGAGGGGAGGTCGTGGTGGTGGGGGACAGCCTGGCGATCCGGATCACGGAACTGTTCAAGACGGAGTGAACAGGGGGGCCAAATGGCGTCACGAACTAAGAAGGTTGCTATTCCGGACGGCGTCAGACCTGTGCCCTGGTCCGTGCCGACGCTAACGGCGAAGTCTGCGCCTCCGCCGCTGGAGATGCGATTCGACCCTGGAGAAGCGGAGAGGGAACGCCGCGACAGGCAACAAAAGGAGACAGCCGCGGCCCTTTCCTCCGAGCCGGGGATGGTTCTCATCATGGCCGGGGAATTCAGGATGGGCAGTGACGACGGGACGCCGGATGAATCCCCCATGCACACCGTCCTGCTCAACAGCTACTGGATCGACAAATATCCCGTCACCAACCTGGACTACAAGAGGTTCGTGGACGCGACGGGGCATCAGCCTCCCCCGCACTGGATCGGCATCGGGGGGACCTACCCGATCGACCAGGCCGAACACCCGGTGGTCAACGTGTCGTGGCACGACGCCAGGGCATACGCCAGGTGGGCGAACAAACGCCTGCCCACGGAGGCGGAGTGGGAGAAGGCGTGCCGGGGCACGAAGGGGCCGGTCTATCCGTGGGGGGACGCCTTCCGGAAGGACAACCTCAACTGCAACAACGAGCACGAGGGGATCACATCGGTCAGCGCCTTCCCAAATGGGGCCAGCCCCTACGGGGTGATGGACATGTGCGGGAACGTCTGCGAGTGGGTGGAGGACTGGTATTATGACGAATATTACAAGGCAAGTCCTGTAGCCGCTCCGACCGGCCCGCCTGGCGGGCAGTATAAGGTCGTTCGAGGGGGATTCTTCGGAGAGAACAAGATGGGGGTCCGCTGCGCCAGTCGCCATTACACTCCACCGGCCGCCACGCAGGAGCACGTCGGCTTCCGGTGCGCCAAGACCCCTCTCCTCCCCGGCCAGCAGGTGGGTGATGATCTCCCGGAGACCGAGGGGATTCCGGAGAAAAAACCGGTGACCCCGGAACCGGCGGAAAAGGAGCCGATCTCTGCTGACGAGCCGATGGAGCGGATCGCGACCCGCCGGCCCGAACTCGTGGCCCAGGCGGTGCGAACGCTTCTGTTGGAGGAGGCCCTTTCGGGGGGAAAGGGAGTGGCCGGCCTTTCGGGTCGACAGGAGGTCGCTACCCTGATGATCGCCCTCGGCCAGGGCATCGCCGCCGAAGTCCTGAAATACCTGAACGACTACGAGATCGAGGACATCGCCCAGGCCATCGCCGGACTCAAGACCGTCACCGCCGAGCAGAAGGACGAGGCCCTCAGAGCATTCAAACAGTCCCTTCTGGCCGGGGACTTCATCTTCACAGGCGGGGTTGATTTTGCGCGGGGGGCGCTGGAGAGGGCGCTGGGGCCCAGGCGGGCGCAGCAGATGCTCGACCGGGTGACGGCCACGACCAGCGGGGGGTTCTACCTGCTCCGGAACATCGCGCCCAACCAGATCGCGCCGTTCATCAGCAAGGAGCACCCCCAGACCATTGCCCTGATCCTGGCGCAACTCGACCCCAGCCAGGCCGCCGGCGTGCTGAACCCCCTGCCGGAGGAGTTGCAGGCGGACGTGTCCTACCGACTTGCCACGATGGAGAACATCTCTCCTCAGGTGCTGCGGGAGATCGAGCAGAGCCTGGCGGGGGAGTTGCAGGCGGTTCTGACGGGCCAGGTCACGAAGATCGGGGGTCCGAAGAAGGTGGCGGAGATCCTGAACAGGACGGGTCGCTCGACGGAGAAGAAGGTGCTGGAGAAACTGGATCAGAAGGATCCGAATCTGGCCGGGGAGATCCGCAATCAGATGTTCACATTCGACGACATCGTCCGGCTGACGGACCGGGAGATCCAGCTTACGCTACGCGAGGTTGACACGAAGGACCTTGCTATCGCTCTCAAGGGTGCCAAACCCGAGTTGCGGGACCGGATCTTCTCGAACGTGTCGGAGCAGGTGAAGGCGACCATCGAGGAGGAGATGAAGTTCCCCGGGCCGATCCGGCTGAGCGACGTGGAGGAGGTACAGTTGCGCATCGTGCAGACCGTGCGGAAGCTGGAGGAGGCCGGGGAGATCGTCATCACCCGCGGCGGGATTCAAGACATATTTGTGTGAATGTAGGGGCGACCAGGGCAGGGGCCGCGAATCGTTGCAGCGGCAGGTGGTGCGGTTGGTCGCCCCTACGAGGAGCATGTTGGAGATGCCTGAGAAGATCACAGGTCAGACCGGCGCCCTCAACCGGGCAGCCGAGGTCAAGCTCGACGTATCTGTGGAGCTGGGCCGGGTGCGCGTCCCTCTAAAGGACATCCTGAGCTGGACGGAGGGGTCCCTGATCGAACTGGACAGAGTCGCGGGCGATCCGGTGGACGTGCGTGTCAGCGGTAAAATGATCGCGGGGGGCGAGGTCGTTGTCGTCGCCGAAAACTTCGGCGTCCGCCTCACGGAGCTTGTTGCTCATAGACGTTAAATATCTTTTCAGAATTTTCGTTTGAAAGGAGGCCCCAATGTTATACTTCTTTTACATCTTGCTGGCTCTCCTCATAAGTCTCGGGTCATGGCTTCTTGAAGGGGGAGAGATCGGCGCTCTGCTCCAGGCCCCTGCCATGATCTTCACGCTCATCCCTCCTCTCTTTTTTGCGATAGCTGCAACGTCCTGGAGGGCATTTGCGTTAAGCTGGAAACTGGTCTTTCACCATCAAGCACAGACCAGCCCAAAAGAAGTCGAACAGGCTTGCGTTTATCTGAAGGTCTTCGGATATACGAGTCTGTTCCAGGGATTAATAGGTACGATCATGGGAGCTATTGCTACATTAGCTTCTGCAGGCGGTTTTACAGTCGATGTGGTGATGAGTGAACTCATGCACCACATGGGAGCTGCAATGATTGCACTATTATGGGGGATGACACTAAAGATGCTTTGTCACGTGGCTGAGCAAAGAATAAGAAGTGGCTATCTCAGTCAAGCCTCCTGAAAGAGCAACCTCAAATAAGTATGGTTCGCTCATGGAGGATACATCACAGTGAAAAAGCCCACCTCCCTTTTTCTCCCAACCTCTCTGGTCCTCGTTCTGCTTTTGCCCGCTACTGCGGGATGGACTGAGGAGCGTAGCCCAGGTCCATTGGCCCGGCTCTCTTTCTGGGTGCCGCCCCAGCGAATGGCCGAGTTCGAGGCTGTCTACGAGAAGAAGATCGTGCCTATCCTGAGGTGGCACGGCCTGGTGACCTCTTCCGAGCGCGGGCGGGCGACGCCGGACGGCATCTTCAGCCGGCTGTTCGAGGTGAGGTCGCCGGCTGCGGTGGAAAAGAAGCGGAAGCAACTCCAGGGCCATCCGGCGTGGAAGGCGATGTTGCAAAACCTCGGCGCGGCTTTCAGGATGGCCGGAAGAGATACCCTTCGGTACGATTTCAGGATATACGCGACGCCAGCAGAACCTGGCAGAGTCGTGTCCGCCGGACCTGGCAAAGCCGCGCCGACCGAACATGGGACAGGTCCCTGGCGCACCTATGACGAAACGGATGGCCTTGCGGGGTCTATGGTGAAGTCAATTTTTCAAGATCGGGATGGGCATCTCTGGTTTGGGACCAGCAACGGCGTGAGCCGGTATGACGGAAGCACCTTTATCACTTTTACTGCCCAGGACGGGCTGACAGACAATGAGGTAAGGTCGATTTTTCAGGATCGGGATGGGCATCTCTGGTTCGGTACCAGGGACGGTGTGAGCCGGTACGACGGTAAGGCATTTACCACCTTTGCCGTCCAAGATGGCCTCGCGAGCAACGCGGTGTTTTCGGTTTTTCAGGACCGGGAGGGGTATCTCTGGTTCGGCGCCGGGGGAGGTGATGCGAGTCGGTATGATGGCAAGACTTTTACCACCTTCGCCGTCCAACAAGATATCCTGGCGAGCAACGCGGTGCTTTCGATCCTTCAAGATCGGAAGGGGCATCTCTGGTTCGGTACTTGGTGGGGCGTGAGCCGGTACGATGGCAAGACTTTTACCCCCTTCGGCGCCAAAGATGGGCTGGCGGGCGATAGGGTGTTTTCGATCCTTCAAGACCGTGAGGGACACCTCTGGTTTAGCACCAGCAACGGCGTGAGCCGGTACGATGGTAAGGCCTTTACCACTTTCACCACCAAAAATGGGCTGGGGAGTAACGAAGCGTACTCCATCTTTCAGGATCGGGAGGGGCATCTCTGGTTTGGGACCAGTAACGGCGTGAGCCGATATGATGGAAAAACCCATTCGACAAGCTCAGGGCAGGCCTTTACCACCTTCACAGCCCTCAGAGACGGGCTGGCGGGCAATGGGGTATTTTCGATTCTTCAGGACCGGGAGGGACATCTCTGGGTCGGGACCGACGGTGGTGTGAGCCGGTATGACTGGGAGTCCTTTACCACTTTTACTGCCAGAGACGGGCTGGCGGGCAATGTGGTGTTTTCGATGCTTCAGGATCGTGAGGGACACCTCTGGTTTGGGACCAGCAACGGCGTGAATCGGTACGATGGTAAGGCCTCTTCGACCCTTCGACAAGCTCAGGGCTCAGGGCAAAGCTTTACCACCTTCACCATCAAAGATGGGCTGGCGAACAACGAGGCGCACTCTATTTTTCAGGATCGGGAGGGACATCTCTGGTTTGGGACCAGTAACGGCGTGAGCCGGTACGACGGAAAGTCCTTTACGACCTTCACCACCAAAGACGGTCTAGAGGGCAATAGGGTGTTTTCGATCTTTCAGGATCGAGGGGGGCATCTCTGGTTTGGGACCAGTAATGGCGTGAGCCGGTACGACGGAAAGTCCTTTACGACCTTCACCACCAACATCCCGGCACACAATAGCGTGATCTCGATCCTTCAGGACCGGGATGGGAACCTCTGGTTTGGCGCCTTTGGTGGTGGTGTGAGCCGGTATGATGGAAAGACCCATTCGACAGGCTCAGGGCAAGCCTGGAAGACCTTCACCACAAAAGACGGCCTGGCAGACGATGTGGTGTATTCTATTTTCCAGGATCGAGAGGGACACCTCTGGTTCGGAACCGTTAATGGTGTGAGCCGATATGACGGCAAGGACTTTATCACCTTCACCATCCAGGACGGACTGGCGCACAATCGGATAGGGTCGATCCTTCAGGATCGGGAGGGGTATCTCTGGTTTGGCACTCTGGGCGGCGGCGTGAGCCGGTATGATGGGCAGAACTTCCAGACATTGACCCAGCAGGACGGCCTGGCGGACAATCGGGTGGTGTCGATCTTTCAGGATCGGGAGGGGAATCTCTGGTTTGGCACCGTAAGCGGAGGTGTGACGCGCTTTCGTCCCCCAGCGCCGGGGCCTCCTCCCGTTTTTGTCGACGCCGTGGTGACCGATCGTCGCTATGAGGGGGTGTCCGAACTTGATGTGTCTAGTTTCTACAGAAGTCTGATAGCTTTTGAGTTCCACGCCGTCAGCTTCAAGACCCGTCCGGAGGCGATGATCTATCGTTATCGTCTGAAAATTCATGACAAGGATAGGGACTGGCTTTATAGTCGGCCAGGCTACAATAAGGACTGGAAGACCACGCACGCCCGGCGGGTGGAGTATGATGGTTTTCCAACGGGAACTTACACGTTTGAGGTCCAGGCCATGGACCGGGACCTGGTCTACTCAGAAAAACCAGCCACGGTGCAGTTGACCATTCACCAGCCCTACGAACCCCTCCTGCTCGCGTGCGGTATGATACTTGCGCTGGCGGTGGCGGCTGTGGCGTCGGGGTATGCCATCAGCAGGCGTCACGACTTACGCAGGGCGGAACAGGCCCTGATGAGGGAACTGGAGAAGGAGCTCCAGACGGCCCACGAACTGCAGATGGGCATGATGTCCCACGAAAAGCCGCAGATCGAGGGGTTCGACATCGCCGGGCGCTGCGACCCGGCCAACCACGTGGGCGGGGACTTCTTCAAGTACTTCGCCCTCCCCGGCGGCCGCGTGGCCGGCGTCCTGGCCGACGTGACCGGCCACGCCATGGAGGCGGCGGTCCCCATGCTCATGTTCAGCGGCATCCTGGAGAGCCAGATGGAGCTGGGTGGCACGTTGGAGGACCTGTTCAGCCGCCTGAACCGCTCGCTCTATCGGACCCTGCCGGGCCGCACCTTCGTCTGCCTGGAGATGGGGGAACTGGACCCATCCACTCTCCGGTTGCGTCTATCCAACAGCGGCTGCCCTTATCCGTACCATTACCGGGCCTCCACCGGCCAGGTGACCGAGGTGCAGATCGACGCCTATCCCCTGGGCATCCGGCCCGACACAGACTATCCGGTGGTGGAGGCGCAGCTTCAGCCCGGAGATCGTCTGGTCTTCTGTTCGGACGGGGTTGTGGAGGCCGCGAACGGGGCCGGGGAGCAGTTCGGGTATGAGCGTACGACAGAGGTGATCCGGAGGGCGTGCGAGGAGGGTCTGTCAGCGGAGGCGACCATCGAACGGCTTCTGAAGGAGGTCGAGACATTTCGGGGCGATGCCCCCCAGTCGGACGACATCACCTGCGTGGTCGTACGAGTTGAAGGGTGATCCTGAATGAGGAAGTACCAGAAAGAGAAGTTGCGAAACAGAATGGCGTCACAGGGATTTTAGGCCAATGATTTCCTATTTCACCGTGCCAAATATCTTGCCGACGAGCTCCACCACCGACGGATTTAACACAATGACAACAACCAGTACCACAATCACAAGCACCCGTAATTTCCAGATTTCTTCCTTCAATCTATTTTCTATGAGCAGCAAATCCTCCTTTGTCGCCACTTCTCCCTTAATCTTCCCATCCACATACTCGATGAGGGCTTTGGTTTCAGCCTCTCCGAGATGGGGCTTTAACTGCTCATAGAGTTCAACAGGACTGAGTGGCATAGCATCCTCCGATTTACGTAAAATTCATCCAGGCACAAAGATAACGCCTTACAGCCGGGTAATCAAGCCGGAATTTCAACATACTAATGGTAAGGCTTTTTATGCCTCGAAGTACCTCCCCGGACTCGCGTGCGGCGGCGTCCGGTCCCTGGCCTCCCGCCCGGCGAGCGTGAACGCGACCCCCATCGGCGCCGGCTCCACGTCGTCGTGGCGCACGTTGAAGGTCGTGCCCCCCCACCGGGTCCCGACCGCCATCAGGTCGAACCGCGAGAACCGCCTCTCCCGCCGGTCGAACGTGAGATGGCCCAGCAGCTGGGCGTCGTAGCCCCGCTCCTGGATCAGGCAGCTGATCCCGTTGTTCCTCCTCCGGCTGTGCCACTCCCCCTGCTCCACGAGATGGGCGTGGCCGGAGACGCGGAGGTCCACATAGTCCGTCGTCGCCGCGATCACGGTCAGCGTCATCTCCGTGTCCCGCAGCGCCTCCGCCGGCCACGCGGGCGTCTCCCCCCGCACGCTGTCCAGCAAATGGTAGCGGATCAGCCGCCGCGCCACAGGCCCGTGCATCGGGAACGAGTCCCCCGCCCTCGCCTCGTCCGGCGCGATGGAGAGCATCTCCTCCCGCGTGATCCAGACATAGTCCTGGTTGTGCGCGCCCCTCCGCTCCTCCGGGCGGAGATCGACCTGCCTCGGCAGGTCCGCGCATCCGAGATGCAGGACCAGCCCGTCCTCCGGGTAGCGCCACGCGAACCGACCGTCCGGGTCTGCCACATCGGCGACCTCCGTCGCGGCAAGCTGGGTCCTCCGGCGCTCCCAGTTCTCCACGGCCCTCTCCAAAACTTCCAGCAGCAGATGGGGGTCCCGCGTGTGCCGGGAGCCCAGCAGCTCCCCCTCGGTCGTCACGGCGAACTGCCCCTGGTGGCACTCCCCGTGCTCCGGCTCGACCATCCGGGCCTTCGCCTCCTCGAACGACAGCCCGAACCGCCCCTGCCACGCGACCAGGCGGAGGAACCGGCCCTCCTCGTCGTCCTGCCGCTGAAGAGAGCTGATGTTGGCCGCCACCGGGACAAAACGCCCCTTCAGAAGCTCAATGATGCGCGGATCGGAAAACGTGAGCGCACGGCCCACGACCCCGTTGTTTCAGACGCACCCCAGCGGGTGGCCGTTCATCGCCCAGATGAACATCGGCTTCATCTGCCTGGCCGCCTCCTGCCGCCCCTCCCAGAGATTTCCGATCCAGGGGATCTCCGTCCATCGCTCCTGAGAGGCCCTGGGCCGGCAGGCCTCGAACAACTCCGGGAACGTCCTGTCGTTCAGCTCCGGCGGCGGGTTGGTTATGCGATCCATCTATTCGTTCCTCCTGTTTTTTTCGTGGTTCGTGATCCGTGATCCGTGATCCGTGATCCGTTGCTCCATCTCCCTTCGGACCCGCACGGCCAGGGCCGTCTCGTCCACCTCCACGTCCGCCCAGCGGACCGGCCCCCCCTCCCCCACCTCGCGCCTCAGCCTCACGCCGTGCGCCAGGCCCATCGGCAGCAGCCCGGACCTCAGGGCCTCCTCTGCGGGCGTCAGCCTGCCGTAAACGGAGTATCCCCCCTCCCCGTCCAGCGTCTCCCCCGCTGCAAGGTGGCGCTTGGCCGTGGCGACCACGTCCGCGATGAACCCGGCCGGGCAGCCCGTCGCCTCCCCCCGCAGGCCCGCCTTCAGGACGCTGATCGTCAGCTCCATGCCCACCAGGTGATACGGCCTGTACACGGCCGCGTAGCGCCCCGTGGAATCGGTCACCAGGCCGTACTCGGCGAAGCAGCGCCGGATGTAGTCCCGCGGGGCTTCGAGCGTCACATAGACCCCACAGCGCAGGTCCCGGTGGACCGGACGCCCGTCCCGCTCCAGGCTGGAGACCACCTCCACCGTCCCCCGGTGCGCAAGTTGCCCCCCGTCGCCCCGGGGCCGGCAGACGTGCTGCAGGTCATCCACCCCGCAGGGCGGAAACCCCAGCCCCTCCGGCTGGGGCCGCAGGCCCGTCGCATTGGCCACCGCCGCCATTTCGATGGCCGACTTCGTGCCGTCCAAAAAGGAGTTGAACATCCGGGGGTTGAAGCCGCCTTTCGCCACCATCTCCGGGCTGTAGCCGAAGTGTTCCCAGACCGTGTCCGGCGTGGACCGATGGTAGACCGGCAGGTACTTCGTCCCCTTGCCCGCGCAGACCACATCGAACCCGCAGAGCCGGGCCCACTCCACCAGCTCGCAGATCAGGGCAGGCTGGTCTCCATAGGCCAGGCTGTAGACGACCCCGGCCCCGGCAGCCCGCCCGGCCAGCAGCGGCCCGGCCAGGGCGTCCGCCTCCACGTTGACCATGACGATGTGCCGCCCGCTCTCGAACGCCTTCAGCGCGTGCCCGATGCCCGCGGCCGGGTCCCCCGTCGCGTCCACGACCACCTCCAGGCCGTCCGCCCGGATGAGCGCCTCGCTGTCTTCGGTGACGCAGGTCGATCCCTCCTTGAGCGCCTGCGCAAAGCCCTTTGCCCCGAACTGCTCCTCCGGCCACTCCGCGCGGCGCAGCCCCTCGCGCGCCCGCTCCCGCGACAGGTCCGCCACGCCCAGCACCTGCAGCCCCGGCACGCGCCGCGCCTGGCTCAGAAACATCGTCCCGAACTTCCCCGCCCCGATCAACCCGGCGCGCAGCGGATTGCCCGACGCAGCGCGTCTGGACAGCAACTCGGACAGCGAACCTCCGGTCAATGCGCACCTCCTGACGCTGTCAGCCGGGCAGCATCCGCCCCAGCACCTTTCCTTCAAAGGCAAAAGGCTCGCCCCGAAGCGCCTGGACGTAGCCCGACGCCACCTCCCTCGACAGGCTCCCGCCGTGCATGGGATGAATCCATTGATAGTCGAGCCGCTCCAGCCGATCCACCACCCGGCGCACGGGCCCCTCCGCCGCAAAGATGCCCACCGTCCGATAGAACTGGCACATCTCCCTGCCCAGGTTCTCCCGGACGATGGGAGGCTGTTCGCCTGGCTGGATGAACAGGTCCGCCGGGAAGATCCCCCTCGTCGTCTCGTCATACACCATCATGGAGTCCCAATGGTGCACGTGGGGTGTCTCGATAAAACGCAGCTTATGTTTTCCCAGGTCGATCCCATCGCCGTCCAGAACGCCCTGCACGGGACCCGCATAGTCCCACTGCGCCAGGTTGAGCTTCGCCCCCATGTCGCTGCACACCAGCGCCGCTTTGGGGGCCCCGGCGACAAAGCGCCCCATGCCCCCGCACTCGTCCCCCTCGAAGTGCGGGACGATCACGTACTCCAGGCGCGCCGGGTCGAGCACCTCGCTCACCGCCTTCCGCACGTCGTCATACCACGGATGATACCCCGTGTGGATGATCGCGGGATGCTCGTCGTCGATCAGGAACTGGTTGAACCCCAGCGCGTATTCCGAAACGTGCGTGCAGATCCGATAGATGCCGTCGGCCACCCGGTCAATCTTTGCCATGGCTGAACCTCCCCGTATATGTATCGCGCAGGAATGAATTCCCACGCTACCTTATGAGAAGTCCCAAGAAAGCCTCCTCCTTTTAGAGCGTAATATACGGCATAAACAGGCCAGATTTCAAAACATTTTCCATCCTGTCTGAAGATATGCAAAAATTCTGTTGACAGCCCCGGATTTTCTGTATAGGCTATAGATGGGTCTGTAATTGTAACTAAGAAACAAGGATAACTAAGGAAGGACCCCTTTTCATCTTCCCCTCGATACGCAGCCTCCGGCTGCTACTCGGGGATACGGCAATCCGTTCATCCCGAGTAGCCCCGCAGGGGCGTATCGAGGGATCATCATACAGAGGAGGTCTGCGATGGACCGCGAATCCATGACCAATGAGGAGAACTACCACTTTGACATAGCCGGCTACCTGATCGTGCGGGGCGCGCTCACCCCCAGAGAGGTCGAGACCCTCAACCAGGCGCTCGACAGGGCCGGCCGAACCGAAGGCATGCTGGGCTTTCCTGCGCCCCTGCGCGAGCCGTTCCGGGACCTGATGGTCCACCCCATCCTGGTCTGGCACCTCAACCAGATCATCAACTACGGCTTCCGGCTGGACCGTCAGCCCGTGCTTCTGGGCAGCCCGCAGGACAGCCTGGGCAGCGATCTGGTGGGGGGCAACGAGCCTCGCGACCCGGCTCGCGCCTACTATCATCAGAACGGACGCCGGATCTGCATGGGGGCGCGGGCGATCTGGGCGCTGTCGGATGTGAACAAGGGGGACGGCGGCTTT
Source organism: uncultured Gemmatimonas sp. (assembly GCA_964428665.1). Taxonomy (GTDB): domain Bacteria; phylum Latescibacterota; class UBA2968; order SICM01; family SICM01; genus SICM01. Next base: position 24,036 of record CAYRZX010000008.1, on the reverse strand, counting down.
GTGGTGGTCCCGTGCTCTCACAAGAGCAACGTGGAGACCCCGCAGGACATATCGACCGGCAAGGACGACCTGGGGTTGACCGTCCAGCCGGTCCTGAAGGCCGGAGATCTGCTCATCGTGGCGGCGACCTTGCTTCAGGGGATGCGCCCCTCGAAGAGGCCACAGCGATTGCTGTCGTATGAGTATCTGGGTCGGGCGGCCATCGGGTCCATCGGCACAGGTCCAGACACCGAAAAAGACCCCTATCCTGAGTGGATGTCTGCGCTGACCCCGGTGCAGCGGGCCTCCCTCTACAAGCCCGGCTACCGGAGCACCTATCCTCCGCCGACCATCCGGACGGACGGCAAGGCCTGCAAGCTGGACGAGTCGCGCCGGGTCTTCCATCCCTCCATTTATATCAAGGACCCCCACTCCACCATTGACGAGAAGGAGTTCTATTTCTGGGACCTGTGCGGGTATCTGGTCGTCCGGAACGTGATGACGCCCGATGAACTCAAACTGGCTAACGAGGCCATCGACCGTTTCGAGGATAAGATCGTGGTGGGCGAGGAACTGGCCGCCGGCTCCAGGAGCATGGCCGGCACGGGTCGTCCCCTGCTGAGCAACCTGCTGGAACTCCCCCGGCCTTACTGCGAGCCCTTCTGGAAGATGATCGCCCATCCGGTCGTGGAGCACCGCCTGAACTGGATGGGGGCCAGCGGCGGCCGGTGCGGCGGACCCACGGCCTTCTGCTCCGTGAAGGGGACCTCCGGCCACGCCCTGCACAGCAACAACGAACCCCTCTACCCTCAAATGGGCTACGTCTTCCAGAATGGCCGGAGCTACGACCAGGCCGTCACCGTGGCCTGGCAGCTCCGCGACGTGCTGGAGGGCCTCGGCGGCTTCGCCTGCGTGCCCGGCAGCCATAAAGCCTTCTACCCCATGCCGCCGGGCATCCGGTCCTGCGACGACGACATGGGCCTGGTCGTCCAGCCCGTCATGAAGGCCGGCGACGTCCTCTTCTTCGCGGATGGAGCGACCACGCACGGCGCCCTCGCCTGGAAGAACGACATCCCCCGCCGGGGGCTCCTGATCAAGTACTCCTCCCGGAACTTCCACCGGAGCGGCGGGGACATGGTCCACCCGCACGTCCGCTGGGGAGACCTGGTCGAAGACATGACCGACGCGCAACTCGCGGTCATGCGCGGCCCGGACCGCGACGTGCGCGAGCACAACGTGCCCCGGCTCATTGTCAAGGACGGCAAGATCGAAGTCTCCTATGAGCGGGGGAACACCCTCTACAGCAAGGAGGCCCCCACAGGGCCGGTGGCCAAACAGAAGTAACCTGTCGAAGCAGACGGACCACCCTCAAACAAGACAAGGCAGCCGGTGACGCATCGGCTGCCTTGTCTGTTAGCATCTCTTCTTTTCCGCTCACCCTCACCTCGCAAAAGGATCGGGCATCAGCTCCCCCGACAGCGCCCCGTAGGCCGGCTCCCGCCGCTCGTACCAGCACATCCCCTTGAAGGTCGCGTCCCCCACGCACCGGGGCAAATCCTCCAGGTCCACGTCCGCCCAGACCGGGCGCTGCGTCCCCCCGGACAGCGCCAGCGTCTCCCCCCTCGGCGAGAAGACGCCCGTGCCGTAGGTCCAGTTCCGCGAGACGACCATGTAGACGTGGTTGTCCATCGCCCGCATGCGCTGGATCATGAGCCACCGCTCGATGTCGAAGTCGTGCGGGTGGCGGTGGAAGCACGTGGAGGCCCGGTGGTCCCCCATGATGGGCAGGCAGAGGATCTCCGCCCCCTTGCGCGCCGGGACCCGCGCGGACTCCAGCGCCGAGGAGTCCATGCAGATGTTCATCGCCACCTTCGCGTTGTCGAGCTGAAACACCGGGAAGTCGTGCCCCGGCGTGATCCCCCACCAGACCTCCAGGGGCTGGGCCAGGTGTACCTTTCGGTACTTCCCCGCCAGCTCGCCCTGTTTGTCGATCAGGACCGCGGTGTTGTGGACCATCTCCCGGTTCTTCTCCAGCACCGAGAAGCAGAGCGCCATCCGGTGCTCCCGCGCAAAGGTCTGAAAGGGCGCGATCTCCTTCCCCGGCACCTCAAAGGCCAGCCGGGGCGCCGTCTTGTGGTTGATCGGCATCCGCATGGCGAGCATGAACTCCGGGAGACAGAGCAGGTCCACGCCCTGCCTCGCCGCCTCCCGGCACATGCCCAGGTAGAACTCCGTGTTCCTCCGGAGGGAGCCCTTCCCGGAGGGCAGAGTCCCCCCGGCGGCCCCCAGCCGCATCCGGCGCGGCCGGGGGGCCGGCGTCCGCCGGAGCTGCGGCGCCGACCACCGGACCTCCCCCCGCTGCGACCACGCCATCAGGAGCTTGACCGCCGCCGTCCTGGCCCCCTCCGAGACCCGCGCCCGCCCCTCGTAGTGGACGTGCCCGCCCTGGAACTTCTGCGGGAAGACCGGCTCCCACCCCACCATCTGACCCCGCTCGTCCAGCCACGTCAGCGCGACATTGACCGAGTCATAGCCCCGCTCCAGGTCCTGCCACCGGGCCTGGATGGAGAACCTCACCCACTCCCCCGCCTTCGGGGCCGGGTAGAGGACCTCCCACCCCCCGTAGCACCCCTCGCTCCCGTTGCTCGCGACCACCCACTCCCCCCCCTCCCTGCGCGTCTTCGGGGCGATGGCCGGCCTCGGTGCCCACGCGCGCGACCCCTTCAGGCGCAGGGTTGAATTTCCTTCGGACATCGGCGTCTCCCGGTTTGAGATGGAATGTCTCAGCCCTCGCCCAGACCTGCCGCGTGGCGGCGGGCGGCCGGGTCGCCCGCGGCGTGGAGCATCCCGCTGCCCTGATCAATATAGATCATGACCGGCGAGGCAATCGGCGTCGGCTTGGCCTCCACCTGATGTCCGCGCCGGGCCAGCTCCTCCTGAACGCCCTGTCCCACGCGGTCGCTGACCGTCAGCGACCCCGCCCGGACGAACGCCTGCGCGCGGTTGGGGTTGGGATCGAACGAGTTCTGGTGATGCGCCGTGGCGAAGCGCGGCGCGGTGACGGCCTCCTCAGGCCCCAGGCCGAACTCGATGAAATCGAGCAGCAGGTTCAGGGTCGTCTGGTCCTGCAGGTCCCCCCCGGCGACGCTGATCGCCAGGATCGGCCTGCCGTCCTTGAGGACCAGCGTGGGGGTGAGCGTGATGCGCGGGCGCTTTCCGGGCTGGATGCAGTTGGGGTGCCCCGGCGTGGTGTTGAGGCTGCGCAGCCGATTGCCGAAGGAGACCCCTGCCCGCCCGCTGCCGCCGTCGCGGTAGACATTGGCGCTCGGCGTGGCCGAGACCACGTTGCCCCAGCGGTCGGCCACCACGCAGGTCGTCGTCCCGCCCGTCCCCGGCCGGAACGCCCCCCCCTCCTTGAGCGGCTTCAGGTGATACGGATCGCCCGGACGGGCCTCCAGCGACGCCCTCTTCATGTCGATCAGCGGCCGGCGGATCGCCGTGTAGGCGTCGGACAGCAGCGCAGACATCGGGACATCCACAAAGGCCGGGTCCCCATAGTACGCGTCCCGGTCCGCCATCGCCAGCTTGATGGCCTCCGCCACCACGTGCACGTAGTCCGCCGAGAAGTGCCCCATGCCCTTCAGGTCAAACCCCTCCAGCAGGCGCAGCGCCTGGCAGAGATAGGGCCCCTGCGTCCACGTGCCGCACTTGCAGACCGTGTACCCCCGGTAGTTCACCGTCACCGGGTCCTCCACCGTCGTGACGTGGGCCGCCAGGTCCGCCTTGCGAAGGAACCCCCCCTTCTCGATGTAAAAGGCCTCCAGGTCGTCCGCGATGTCGCTGCGAAGCCTGTTCCGTCCGTAAAACCGGTCCGTGGCGGCCTGCAGCTTCTCCGCGCGGCCTCCGGTCGTGAGCCGCTCCTCCTCCACCATCCTGCGCAGCGTGACCGCGAGCCGGGGGTGCCAGTCCTCCTTCCCCGCGTCCAGGAGGGCCAGCACGGGCGCCACGATCTCCTCAAACGACATCGTGCCGTACCGCTGGAGCGTGGTGACGCACAGGTCCACCACCGAGGGGACCGGGGCCATCTTGATGTCCCGATCCGGAATCCCGTTTTTCATGTACCAGTCGATCGCCGCCTGCGAAAGCGGCGCGCGCCCCTGGCCGCTGAGCGCCTTCACCTCCTGCCTTTTGGCGTCATAGATCAGGAGGGGCACCTCCCCGCCGATCGAGCAGGCCCCGTGGTCCGTGACGTTGAGCGCCAGGATCGTGGCCGCCGCTGCGTCCGCCGCATTCCCGCCCCGGTCCAGGATTTCAACCCCCGCCGCCACGGCCCCCGCGCCTCCGGCGGCCACGACCCCCGTCTTGCTGACCGCCTTCCAGCCTATCTGCTGAGCGTCTATTTTCATGAGTCTCTCCTTTAATTTTGTTATCGTGAGCCTCTCCTGCCGTTAATATACGGAGCAACCGTCCACGAAATCAAGAAATCTTTCAATCCGTTGAACCGACAAAAATGACATCCCCGCTTCGGATGTTTGCGTCCTGGATGCCGTTGACAATCGCCTCAGCGAATTCCTCGACCGTCGGCAGCCTTCCCACCTGATGCCGGCGTTCTGTAAGCAACCCCCGTTGCGCCCTTTCGAGCAACTTCGGCGTAATCGTGCCTTCGACCATATCCCCGCTGGCGATGATCAAACGAATGCCACGAGCCGAAAGCTCAGGAATACGAGCGCGCAACGCATCCTCGCCCGCCCTCTTGCTCACAGCGACGATTTCGTAGACCCTGTGGACAGGCTTCTGCCCGTAGAAGTGCGCCCAGTGGCTGGTGACGAAGACGATGCATCCGCCCGGCGGCATGACCGGAGCGAAGACCTCGACAGCGCGCACCTGGGCATCCCTGTTGAGTTGCATGGCATATTCGGTGGATTTATCCTTTTCCAGCCCGCCGCTCGCGTTCAGCACCAGGATGTCAAGCTGTGGAAAGCTGGAGGTCACAGCCCTTTTCATGGCCTGCAAATCCCCCTCCTGCGTCACATCCGCCTGGGCCAAAAGCGCGCGCCGCCCCACAGCCCGGATGGCCGCGGCCACCTCCTCGGCGCGGGGGCCTTTGCTGCGGTAGTTGATGACGACATCGACCCCGCGTTCAGCAAGCAGACGGGCGACGCCTGCTCCGATCCCGCGCGATGCGCCCGTGATCAGCGCCACCTTATTTCGGAAGTCTGTCATGTCATCCTTCTCCCTTGACCTTCCGGCCCGCCCCTCGTATTTTAGCCCCGTCCTGTGCAGTCCCCCCCAAGATTTAAAACCATCCTCCTGGAGAGGCGCGCCATGTATTTCATCAACGGCATCAACCCGAACGAGATCGGCGACTTCGAGGTCGTCGCGCACGAGGGCCGGCTCCACGCCTTCTACCTCGCGCTCCCCAGCCACGACGCCATCGGCCACCTGGTCAGCGACGACGGCATCCGCTGGGACCCCCTCCCCCCGGCCCTCCGCACCGGCGCTCCCGACGACTTCGACGGCGACCAGATCTGGACCATGGGCGTCTTTCAGAAAGGCGGGATCTGGTTCATGCTCTACACCGGCAACGAGCGGCGGGGCCGCATCCAGCGCATCGGTCTGGCCACCAGCCCGGACCTGATGACCTGGACCAAGTACCCGGGCAACCCCGTGGCCGCGCCCGACCCGCGCTGGTACGAGGCCGAGCAGACCGGCAACTACCGCATCGACTGGCGAGACCCCCACGTCATCGAGCGGGACGGCCTCCTCCACGCCTTCCTCTGCGCCCGCGAGAACGCCGGCCTGCTCAACCGCCGGGGCTGCGCCGCCCACCTGACGAGCGCCGACGGCTATCGCTGGGAGGTCCGGCCCCCCGCCTGCACGCCCCGCAACGCCTACGACTTCGAGTGCCCCTCCGTCTTCGAGCTGAACGGCAAATTCTACATGGTCGCCATCCTGGGCGGGCACGGCCGGATGGTCTACCGCGTCGCAGACCGGGTGGAAGGCCCCTACCTCCGGCCCCCGGACGACAGCCTCACGCCCGGACTGAACATGTCCGTCCGCCCCTGCCTCTGGCAAGGCAGACTGCACCTCTTCCACTGGGGGCGCGGGCAGCGGGACTGGTCCACCTGGAACCCCACATACGCAACGCTCTCCAGCCCCAAAGTCGCCCGCGCGGACGCGGAGGGGAACCTGATCGCGGAGAGCTTCGACTGGTCGCCGCTCCATCGGGGAGGCAGGGAATTGCTCTCCCCCCGCTCCGGCGGAGGGGCCTCGTGCGGAGAGTGGGAGTGGGAAGGAGAGGACCTCGTCGGGAGGTCCGAAAGGGGAGGGGGCATCTACCTGACCGATGCCGATTACGAGGACTTTGAGCTGACCGCCGAGGTCGAGCTGGACACGGCCCACCCGGCCCGCGAGTTCGGCCTGGCCGTCCGCGCGGACGAGACGGGCGATCAGGGCATCTTTGCGGCCTGCGTCCCCGGCCGCTACGCCGTCGAACTCGTGAAGCTCATCCACAACCGCAACAGAGGCCCGGAGTCCCTGGGGCGCGGGCGGAGCGTCCTTCAGACCTTTCACCTCCCGCCCGCCCCGGACGGCCGGTATGCCCTCCGGCTGATCGCCTTCGGCCCCTCCGTGGAGGTGAACGTGAACGGCCGCCTGGTCCTGCACGCCCTCACCCTCCCCCGCCGCCGCGGCCGGCTCGGCGTCTTCGTGGAGGACGGCGGAGGGCGCTTCCGGAACGTCGCGGTCCAGCCCCTCCAGGCCCCGGCCTGCAACTGGGAAGGCTGAAAATCAAAGAAGAAACGGAGAAGGGAGAGTCGGAGAAACGGGGAGAGAGTCTTTTCCCCGGCTCTCCGCTTCCCCGGCTCTCCGGTTCTGTGAGGGGCAGGGGGAGGAGTGTTCCCCGATTCCCCCTTCTCCGGTTCTCCGTTTCGTCTTTTTTTACGGCGTGGGCGCGTCCTCCCGCAGCAGCCCCTCGGCCTTCAGGTCCGCCCAGAGGCCCGCCGGGATCGGGTGCCGGAACAGCCTGGCGTTCGATTGAACGTGCTCCGGCTTGAACCCGCCGGGGATCACGGCGGCCACGACCGGGTGGGCCAGCGGGAACTGCAGCGCGGCGGCGGGCAGCGGCGCCTTGTGCCGGCGGCAGACGGCCTCGATGCGCCGGGTCTTCTCCAGGACCTCGGCGGACGCGGGCGCGTAGGCGTAGCGCGCCCCTTCCACCGGCCCGGTCGCCAGGATGCCAGAGGCGAACACCGCTCCGATCACGACCCCCACGCCCCGCTCGACGCACCTCGGAAACTCCACGTCCAGGACCTTCTGGTCCAGCAGCGTGTAGGGCATCGCGACGATGAAAAAGTCCAGGTCCACGTGATCCAGAAAGCGCGGGATCGCGCCCAGCCGGTTGATGCCCGCGCCCACCCCCTTCACCTGTCCGCCGGCGCGCAGCTCCTCCAGCGCCCGCCAGCCGCTCGTCAGGAGCTGCGCCACGTAGGCCGAGACCCGCTCCTCCGTGACGTGAAACAGGTGGTCCAGGTCGTGGATGAGCAGGAGATCCACGGAACTCAGGCCGAGCCGCTGAAGGCTGTCCTCGTAGGACCGCATGATCCCGTCGTAGCTGTAGTCGAAGACGACCTCAAAGGGCAGGCCGCCCGCCCACATCCCCCGGTCGAAGGTATCCAGATCGCGCGTGGCCCGCAGCACGCGCCCCACCTTGGTGGACAGCACAAACTCCTTGCGCGGCTGCTCGCGGAGAAAGTGCCCGATGCGGTGCTCGCTCTTGCCGTAGCCGTAGAAGGGGGCCGTGTCGAAGTAGCGCACGCCCGCGTCCCAGGCGGCCCGGAGCGTCGCCTGCGCATCCGCCTCGCTCACCCTCTCGAACAGCTCCCCCAGGGGCGCCCCGCCGAAACCCATCCCGGTCACCTCCACGCCCGTGCGCCCCAGCCTTCGCCTCGCTATGTCACTCATGACCGTCGCTCCAGAACGATTGAATGGAAGACCCATCTGCGAGGTATCCTGTCTCCACCGCCTCTGGAATGTACCTTCAACCCCGGCGCGTGTCAACACCGGAGATGCACATTTTGTTGGCGCTCTCTCCTATCCCTTTGTATATTAGCCCCGGCATTATGAACCTGGACCTCGCTCACGACCGCAAGGAGAAATCCCCATGAAAGAGCACCGCCACCCCCATCCGCACAGGGACCCCCGCCAGCCGCGCCACAGCGCCCGGCCCGGCACGAACCCCCCCGTCTTCGCCTGGAAACCTCTAAAGGACCAGCCGTCCTATCGCCTCCGGGTCGCCCGCGACGCGGCCTTCTCAGACCTCTGTCTGGATGTGAGCAACCTGACCGACTCCGTCCACCTGCCGGAGAGGGCCTTTGCGCCCGGCCGCTACTTCTGGAAGTGGTCCGCCGGCGCAGCCGAGTCGGAGGTCTTCGCCTTTGAAATCTCCTCCGACGCCGTCGTCCTGGAGGTCCCCCCCGTGGCCGAGTGGCTGGGCCGCCTTCCGAAGGGGCACCCCCGCATCTACATCCGCCCCGAGGACGTCGAGGCCCTGCGGGAGTCGCGGGGCCGCGAGCGCGCCGCCCTCTGGAGGGACCTGCGGGCCCAGGCCGACGCCTTCCTGGCCGAGCCCCACGAGCTAACCGAGCCCCCCTTCCTGCCCGACTGGAGCAAGGACTACCACGAGGCCTTCGCGGTCTGGTACCGCGTCCTGCGGGAGTCGCGGAAGTTCACGAGAGGGGCCGAGGCCCTGGCGCTAACCTACCTGGCCAGCGGAGAGGCGGAATACGCCCGCGCGGCCTGCCAGCGCATGGCCTCCGTCTCCCGCTGGGACCCGGCGGGGTCCACCCACCTGGCCCACAACGACGAGGCCCACATGTCCGTCACCTGGCACGGCCCGGCGGCCTGCGACTGGGCCTGGGACCGGTTCACCGACGAGGAGCGCGCGCGGGTGATCGACCAGTTCCGCCGGCGCGGGCAGATGGTCTACGACCGCATGCACGGCCAGGGGTCCTACGGCGTCTCCCGGTTCGACTCCCACGCGGGCCGCGAGATCGTCTTCCTGGCGCACATCGCCTTCGTCTTCCACGACCACATCCCCCAGGCCGCCGCCTGGCTGGAGTGGCTGCGCCCGGTCCTGTGCGGCGTCTGGCCCATCTGGGCCGGAGACGACGGGGCCTGGGCCGAGGGCCCCTCCTACAGCCTCTCCTACGTGGGCATCATGACCATGTTCGCCACGGCCCTCAAGCGCGGGGCCGGCGTGGACCTCTACCGGCGCCCCTTCTGGAGGAACCACGCCCGGTGGCGCGTCGCCTGCGTCCCCCCTTACGCGGAGTGGATCGGCTTCGGGGACAACTCCGAGCGCGCGGAGGGGAACTGGCGGTCCCACGCCGCCCTGGTGGAGCTGATCGACCGGGAGACCGGCGCGGACGAGTTCGGGGACTACGTCGCCGCCTTGCGGGCCGAGGCCGACCGCATGACCGTCAAGCCCGGCCCGCCCGACATGCCCTCCCAGCGCTACCTGGCGCCCCTCTCCCCCGCGCGGGGCCAGCGTCCCCCGAAGAGCGACCTCCTGCGCGTCTTCCCCGCCGCCGGATGGGCCGCGATCCGGACCAGCCTCGACGACCCCGCCCGCGACATCGCCCTGATCTTCCGCTCCTCCCCCTACGGGGCCATCAGCCACTCCCACGCCAACCAGAACGACTTCATCCTCCACGTGGCCGGAAAGGTGATGGCCATGCCCAGCGGCTACTACGACGGCTACGGCTCAGACCACCACTACCACTGGGTCTGGCACACCAAATCCCACAACTGCGTCACCCTCTCCGACGCCCCCCAGCTCATGCGCTCCCACGACTCGCAAGGCGCGGTCGAGAACGCCTTCGAGGACGAGCGCCTCGTCTACCTCCGGGGCAACGCCGACGCCGCCTACGCCGACCGGGCGGTCCGCTGCCGCCGGCACCTCCTCTTCCTCAAGCCCCACGCCTGCCTCGTCCTGATCGACGAATTCGTCGCCCGGCCCGACGTCGCCTCGGCCCTGCAGTGGAACATCCACTCCTGGAGCGCCTTTGCGGTGGATCACGAGGCCCGGACCTTCGCGCTCGAACGCGAGGGGAGCGCCCTGAAGGGCCACTTGATGTACCACAAGAACGCCTTCTTCTCCCTGAGCGAGGGGTGGGACCCGCCAACGATGAAGGAGAAGGACGACTCCCGGTGGTTCCCGCAACATCACCTCCGCTTCACGACCTCCGGCCTGGCCCCGAGGCGCAACCTCGGCGTGGTCCTCTGCCCCGGCCACGCCCTCCTCACCCCCGCGCAGGTCCTCACCGAGCGCTCCGGCGAGGCCGAGGTCGCCCGCATCGGCGACGACCTGATCCTGGTCAACCAGGCCGACGCGATGGAGTACCGGGACATCCGCACCGACGCCCTGGCGCTGCTCATCGTGCAGGGTCAACGCTACGAGATTCGAGACGAGGGAATTCGATGAGAGGAGTCAATCCATGACCAAATCCGCCATCCTGGGCAGGGGCATGCAGCCGCCCTCCGCCCCCTATTCGCTCGCCGTTGAAGCGCAGGGCCGGCGCACGCTCCACATCTCCGGCCAGATCCCCGTGGACGCGCAGGGCGCCCTCGTGGGGAAGGGCGACATCCGCGCCCAGACCGTCCAGGTCTTCGAGAACATCAAGGCCCTCGTGGAGGCCGCCGGCGGCGCGCTGGAGAACGTCGTCAAGGTCGGCATCTTCGTCACCGACATCCGCTTCCGGGACACCATCACCGAGGTGCGCCGGCGCTATCTGAAGGAGCCCTTCCCGGCCGCCACGATGGTCGAGATCAGCCGCCTGGTCTCCCCGGACTGGCTCGTGGAAATCGAGGCCGTGGCCGTGCTGGACTGAAAAGGCAGACCCAACCCCCTAACCCCCTTCCCCGCAGGGGAAGGGGGAACAGGCATGCTTTCTCCCCTCTCCCTTCGGGGGAGGGGATGGGGGAGGGGTCTCACATCTAACAGGGAGGACCGTGTGGAGGAGGGTTCCGGGCCAGAAGGCCCCTCGTCGGGCATGCGCCTGACCAACCGGCAGATCTACGCCTTCGCGTTCGCCAACAACTTCTGCATCGCCATCCTCTACCTGAACCTCCCCCTCCGCGCCATGTCGCTGGGGGCGGACGCCTTCCACCTCGGCCTGATCGGAGGGATCTGGTCCCTGTCCGCCATCTGCGCCGCGGTCCTGTGCGGCCGGCTCTCCGACCGGATCGGCCGGGACGGCCTGATGGCCCTCGGCCCGCTCCTGAGCGGCCTGGCGACCCTTTCCCTTCTCGCCGTCCCAAAACTCTCCCACGTCTTCGCGGTCGCAGCCGCCATGGGCGTCTCCAGCGCCCTCTTCTGGCCGTCCATCGAGGCCAAGGTGGCGGACATCTCCGGGCGTCACGAGATGGGGGACCGCCTGAGCCGCTTCAACGTCTCCTGGAGTTCGGGCAGCGGCCTCGGCACCCTCCTCTCCGGCGTCATCGCGGAGCAGAGCGCCCTCCTCCCCTTCTGGGTGGCCTCCGCCGTGCTCCTGCTGTTGAGCCTTCGGCTCGCCCTCCTCGCCCGCTTTGGAGAGAGCAAGGCCCGCCCCGCAGATCACGCCTCTGTCGCGCCTCCTCCCCCTCACAGAGAGGCCGCCGCCTTCCTCCTCGCCTCTCGCCTGGTCCACTTCGGCCTCACCTTTACTATCGGCTCCATCCGCTGGCTCTTCCCCAAGCTCGCCGTGACCCTCGGCCTGCACGGTATGGCCATCGGCCTGGTGCTGGGGATGCTCACCGGCGCGCAGGCCCTGGGGTTCCTCGGCATGGCCCTCGTCCGGCGGTGGCAGTACGCCTTCAACGCCCTGCTCCTCTCCCTCCTCCTGCCCCTGGCCGGCCTCGCCCTCGCCTGGTGGGCCTCCACGCCGTTCGGGTTCGGGGTCGCCTTTTTCGCCGTCGGCCTGGGCGGGGGGATGACCTTCAACCTCTGCCTCTTCTACAGCGTGCAGGGCGCTCACGCCAGGGGGAGCAACGCCGGCCTGCACGAGGCCATCGGGGGCCTCGGCTGGATGCTCGGTCCGTTCCTCGGCGGCATAGTGGCCAGGCAGGTCTCCCTCCCGGCCACGAGCCTCCTCAACCTCGCCCTGGTCGCGCTCGTCCTCATCGGGGTCAGCCTCTACTGGGTCCGGGTAAAGGCCGAATCCCGGCGCGAAAAGGTCGGACACGTCGCGGCGTAAATAGTAGGGGCGCGGCATGCCGCGCCCCTACCTGCCTGGGTCGTCAACTCACCCCTATCCCACCATCCCCTCGATCTCCGCCTTCACGTATTCCACCAGCCCGTCCAGCGGCACATCCACGATCTTCTCCGCGTCCCGGCGCTTCACCTCCACGCACCCCTTCTCCAATCCCCGCGCCCCCACCGTGACCCGCAGCGGGACCCCGATCAGGTCCGCGTCGTTGAACTTCACCCCCGCCCGCTCGTCCCGGTCGTCTAACAGCGCCTCCACCCCGGCCTCCTGCAACTCCCGGTAGACCCTCTCCGCAGCCTCCGTCTCCCCCTTCGGAGTCCTGCTGTTCACGACCACGATATAGACCTGAAACGGCGCGACGGCCGTCGGCCAGACGATCCCCCGGTCGTCGTGGCGCGCCTCGATGATGCACGCCAGCAGCCGGTCGATGCCCAGGCCGTAGCACCCCATCACTAAGGGCCGCGCCTGTCCCTGCTCGTCCAGGAACGTCGCGCCCATGCGCTCGCTGTATTTCGTCCCCAGCTTGAAGATATTCCCCACCTCCACCCCCCGCGCGCTCCGCAGCGCCGCACGGCATCGGGGGCAGGGCATGCCCTCCGACACGGCTACCAGGTCCGCCACCAGGTCCGGCTGAAAGTCCCGCCCCGCGTTGACGTTCAGGCAGTGATACCCCTCCCGGTTGGCCCCGGCCACCAGGTTGGGCGACCCTGCGACCAGGTCATCCACCGCCACCAGCGCCCCCCCGCGCAGGCCGACCGGCGACCCGTAGCCCGGCTCCGCGCCCACCGCCCGGATCTCCTCGTCCGTGGCCGGGCGCAGGTCCCTCGCCCCGGCCGCCTTCGTCAGCTTGGCCTCGTTCAGGTCGCAGTCCCCCCGCACCACGGCAAAGACCAGCCTGACCTCCCCCTCCACCGTCCCGGTCAGAAACACCGCCTTGGCCGTCCGGCTGGCCGGGACCTTCAGAAACGCCGCCAGCTCCGCGATGGTCCTGCACCCCGGCGTCTCCACCTCCTGCATCGGAAGCGGCCCCTCCGCCGGAGGCGCGTCTTTCGCGCAGGCCGCCACCTGCCGGTTGGCCCGGTAGCCGCAGGCGTCGCAGAGCAGCAGCGTGTCCTCCCCGACCGGGTTCAGGTACATGAACTCGTGCGCCCCCGTCCCCCCCATCATCCCCGTGTCGCTCTCCACCGCGATCACCGAATCCCCCAACCCCACGCGCCGGAAGACGTTCTGATACGCCTCATACTGCCGCTCATAATACCGGTCCAGGTCCCCCGCGTCCGCGTGAAAACTGTAGGCGTCCTTCATCGTGAACTCCCGCACCCGGATCAGCCCCCCCCGGCTGCGCGGCTCGTCCCGGAACTTGGTCTGGACCTGAAAGATGCCCATCGGCAACTGCCGGTGGCTCCGGATCACCTGCCGCGCCAGGTCCGTCGCGGCCTCCTCGTGCGTCATGCCCAGGCACATCTCCCGGCCCGACCGGTCCTTCAGCCGCATCAGCTCCGGCCCCACCTCCCCCCAGCGCCCGCTCTCCTGCCACAGCTCCGCCGGCTGCGCGACCGGCATCAGCACCTCGCAGCAGCCCGCCGCCGCCATCTCCTCCCGCACGACGGCCTCGATCCTCTGCTTGACCCGCAGCCCCAGCGGGAGATAGCTGAAGATACCCGCTGCAACAGGTCTCACCAGCCCCGCCCGCAGGGCGAGCCGGTGGCTGACCGCCTCCGCGTCCGCCGGGGCCTCGCGCAGGGTCTGGGTGAACAGGCGAGAGTAGCGCATGGAACCCTATCCCTTTCCCTTGCCGTCGCACAGCATGCTCAGGAGATGAGAAATCGTCTCCTTCATCTTGTCCCTGGACACGACCATGTCCACGAACCCGTGCTCCAGCACGTGCTCGGCCCGCTGCGCCAGGCGGAGGGCCTCCTGTTCCTCCGGCGTGATCGACCCCCCCGTGACCCGCTCCCCCGTAAACCCGATCAGGGCGTTCGGCTCGGCGACCTGAACGTCCCCCAGCATCGCGTAGCTGGCCGACACCCCCGCCGTGGTCGGGTCGATCAGGATCGCGATGTAGGGCAACCCCACCTGCGCGAACCGGGCCAGCCGGGCGCTCACCTTGGCCATCTGCATCAGCGACAGCGCGCCCTCCTGCATCCGCGCCCCCCCGGACCGGCAGACGATGATGAGCGGCAGCCGGTCCCGCGTGCACCGGTCGATCAGCCGGCAGAGGCGCTCCCCCTCCGCCGATCCCAGGCTCCCCCCGATGAACCCGATCTCGTGGACCCCCACCCCCACCGCCCGCCCGTCGATCCGGGCGACCCCGGCGCAGACCGCCGCCTCCATCCCCGTCCGCCCCCGCATCTCTTTCAGCCGCTCCGCGTAGGAGATGCGGTCCCTGAACCGGAGGGGATCGGCCGACTGGACCTCCCCCCCGACCTCCTCGAACGTCCCCCCGTCCACCAGAACCCTGAGGTACTCCCGGTGGCCGACCCGGAAGTGCGCCCCGCAGTTGGGGCAGATCCCGTAGCCCTGCTCGACCTGTTTTCGGAAGAGCGTCTGGTGGCACCAGTCGCACTTGACCCAGAGATTCTCCGGCATGCCCCGGTGGATGAGCGACCGGATGCCCTTCTTCATCCTGTCGAACCAGTTCACGAGTCCCTCCCTCGCCCGACCCGAAACGCCCCCTCGATGTGCTCCGCCGCGTGGCCCTCCCCCTTCAGCCTCACGGCGATCACGTCGAAGCGGGGGGCCAGGTCTCCGCAGCCGCGCAGGTGGAGGTACATCTCCGCCGCCCGCGCCATCCGGCGCTGCTTCCCCTCGTCCACCCGCGCCATCGGCCCCCCGAACCCCCCGGCCCGGTCCGTCTTGACCTCCACGAACGCGATCACGTCCCCCCGCAGGGCGATCACGTCGATCTCCCCCCCGCCCCCCCGGAAGTTGCGGTCCAGGATCGCATAGCCCTTCCGCGTCAGCAGCGCCACGGCGATCTCCTCCCCCCGCCTCCCCACCCGCCTTCGCCCGTCCCCCTCCGGAGACAGCGCCCCCTGTCCCACCGGCGCGAAGGACCTCCGGTGGATCGGGCACGGCCCCAGGTTGCGCAGGGCCTGAAGGTGCCGGGCGCTCCCGTAGCCCTTGTGCTCCGCGAACCCGTAGCCGGGGTAGAGGCAATCGTAGTCCGCCATCATCCGGTCCCGCGTCACCTTCGCGATCACGGACGCGGCGGCGATGGACAGGGAGCGGGCGTCCCCGTCCACGAAGGCCAGCTCCGGCAGCCCGCTGCCGGGAAGCTGGTTCCCGTCCACCAGGACCCGGTCGGGCGTCACGGCCAGCGCCGCGATGGCCTCGCGCATCGCCCTCAGCGTGGCCTGGAGGATGTTCACGCGGTCGATCTCCGCGCTGTCCACCACCCCCACCCCCACGGCCACGGCCTCCCCTCGAATGAGGTCGAACAGGGCCTCGCGCCGGGCAGGGGTCAGCTTCTTGGAGTCGTCCAGGCCGGGGAGGTCCGGCTCTGGAGGCAGGACCACCGCCCCGGCCACGACCGGCCCCGCCAGCGGCCCCCGGCCCGCCTCGTCCACGCCCGCGACGTGCCCCGCCCCCTGCGCCCGGAGTCGGCGCTCCACCTCCATCAGGCCATCCAGCCGCGCCCGCTCCCCCTGCGCCCGGCTGATCCGCCGCCTCGCCGCGCGGGCCAGGGCCTGCACCCCGGCGCGGGGGTCCGCCTCCAGCAGGGCGAGCGCGTCCTCGTCCACCTGTCCCGCGGCCCACGCGCGGACCTGGGCGACGGACAGGCGGGAGAGGTCCTGATCAGGTGAAGGGTTCACGGCGTCCCTTTTCATTTCTTATTGGCGTCCCGATTTCGATTTTGTATATTACATTTTATGAACAGCAACTACAAGAAAATTCTCGTCTTCCTCTGGCCCTACAAGAGGCAGATCGTCTTCTCCCTCTCCACGGCCGTGACCATGACGATCATCAGCCTGATCCCCCCCCTGGTCGTGCGGGCGGTCGTGGACAGCGTGATCGGGGAGGGGCACTATGAGATCCTGGAGGCCCTCCTGTTCGTCGCCCTTGCCGTCCCCGCCCTCACCGCCGCCCTGCGCTACCTCAACGCCTACACCATCACCCGCGTCGCCCAGCGCGTCGTCCTGGACATCCGATTCAGGCTCTACCGGCACGTCCTCAACCTCTCCCTTCGGTTCCACGGTGAGATGGGCACGGGCAAGATCATGTCCCGCATCATGGGGGACGTGGCCACGATCCAGAACATGATCACCCTGCAGACCATCACCATCGTCACCGACATCGTGGCCTTCATGTTTGCCCTGGCCGCCTGCTTCCAGATCAGCTGGAAACTGTCCATCATCCTGACCGCCCTGTTCCCCCTCTACCTGTTCAATTTCCTCTTCTTCGCCCCCCGCATCCGGTCCGCCAACCTGGCCTTCCGGCGCAAGATGGACGAGATCTCCGCCACCCTCCAGGAGCGGCTGAGCGGGGTGCGCCTCGTGAAGGCCTACAGCCGCGAGAAACACGAGACCCGCGACTTCCTGGTCCACACCCGGCAGAGCCTCACGCACGCCATGCGCTCGACCATGTTCGGCGTCTCCTCCACCACCGGCGCGCGGCTGCTCCAGGGCATAAAGAACACCTTCCTCTTCGCCCTCGGCTGCTACCTCGTCGTCAAGAGAGAGATCACCTACGGGGACGTGACCGCCTTCATGTCCTACTCTTTCCGCGTCTTCCAGCCCGCCGTGAACTTCACGGAGATCGCCAACCAGCTCGAGCGGACGATGGTCTCCGCAAGCCGCATCTTCGAGGTCCTGGACCAGGCCCCGGAGGTCCAGGACAGGCCGGGCGCCGTCCCCCTCCCCCCGGTCGTCGGACACGTGCGCTTCGAGGACGTCCGGTTCGAATACATCCCCGGAAAGCCCGTCATCAAGGGCATCAACCTGGAGGTGCGGCCGGGCGCCACCGTCGCCCTGGTGGGGCACACCGGGTGCGGCAAGACCACCCTGACGAGCCTGCTCCTCCGGTTCTACGACGTCCAGGCGGGCCGCATCACCATCGACGGCCACGACGTCCGGGACGTGAAGGCCCGCAGCCTCCGGAAGCAGATCGGCCAGGTCCTCCAGGACTCCGTCGTGTTCAACACGACCCTGCGGGACAACATCCGCTTCGGGAAACCCGACGCGACCGACGCCGAGATCATCGAGGCGGCCAAGATCGCCGAGATCCACGACTTCATCGTCCGCACCCCCGACGGCTACGACACGGTCCTCGGAGAGCGGGGCGTCAAGCTGTCCGTCGGGGAGAAGCAGCGCCTGGCCATTGCCCGCGCGGTCATCACCGACCCCGGCATCCTCGTCCTGGACGAGGCCACCGCCTCCCTCGACTCCAACTCCGAGGCCCTGATCCAGAAGGCCCTCCAGCGCGTCTTGCGGAACCGGACCTCCTTCGTGATCGCCCACCGGCTCTCCACCATCGTGAACGCCGACCTGATCGTGGTGATGGACGCCGGGGAGGTCCTGGAGACGGGCAGGCATTTCGAGCTCCTCTCCAGGCCGGGCAGTTTCTACAAGCACCTCTACGAGCAACAGTACGCCGCCCTCGCAGAGCAGCACGTGGAGGTCATGCAGGCGGCAGGGTCGTAAAACCAGTGAAACGGCAAACGGCAAACGGCAAATGTGAAAAGCCTGCCTCTTAGCTCTGGCTTTCACGTCTGCCGTCTGCCTTCTGCCGTCTGCCTTCTCCTATGGAACTCTTCCTTCGATTGATGCGGGACTACATCCGCCCCTACTGGCCCCTCATGGCCGTCGCCATTCTCCTGTCCGGCCTCGCCTCGGCGCATTTCTACATCCTCGGCTACCTGACTCAGATCACCGTGGACGACATCCTCCAGATCAACGCCGGGGACGAGACAAAGGCCCGGCCCCACCTCCAGGAGGTCAGGGTGAGCGACGACAAGGGCCGGCTCCGGGAGATGACCCCGCCCAGGGACAATGAGCGCCCGAACCGCAACGCCCCCCCGAAGAAGAAGTCCGAGCGCGAGAAGGTCCGGCTCCTGATCCTCATCTTCTTCGCCTACCTGTTCGTCCGCGTCCTTTTCACTGGCCTTCAGTGGATCTACTCCTACCAGGTCACCTACGTGGGCCAGCGCGTGGTCTTCCACGTCCGCCGCCAGCTCCACGAGAAGCTGCAAAACCTCCAGGTGACCTATTTCGACAAGCAGCAGACCGGGAAGCTGATGTCCCGGGTGCTGGACGACGTCGGCGTCATCCAGCAGAACGTCACGCACGTCTTCGTCGACTTCGTCACGAACGCCTTCCGCCTGCTCATCGGCTGCTGCATCCTCGCCTCCCTGAACTGGAAGCTGGCCCTCATCGCCTTTCTGACCCTCCCCTTCTACGCCATCACCTACCAGACGTTCCGCTCGCGCATCCGCGAGAGCAACCGGGCCATCCGCCGGCAGATCGCGGAGATCTACGGGCTGCTGGAGGAGCGCGTGGCGGGCCTCCGCGTGATCCTCTCCTTTGCCCGCGAGCGGGCGGAGACCCTGGCCCTCCACAAGAGGCTGTCTAAGCTCCTGCGACAGCGGGTCGTGAACACCACCCAGAACACGATGCTGACCTCCCTCTCCACCTTCATCAGCGCCGTGGGCACGGCCCTCGTGCTCTACTTCGGGGCCTATCTGGTGCGCGCCGGAGACCTGACCCTCGGGGAGTTGCTCTTTTTCAACCAGTCCCTGATCAACATGTTCGAGCCGATCACGGCCCTGGCGCAGATGAACATCCAGGTCCAGTGGATCATCGTCGTCGTCAACCGGATCTTTGAGATCCTCGACGAGGACGTCAAGATCAAGGACGCGCCCAACGCCCTCCGGCTCGACCGGGTCCGGGGCCACGTCACGTTCCAGGACGTGTCGCTGCGCTACTCAGGCGCCATCCGGGACGCCCTGAGCCGCATCTCCTTCGACGCCCCGCCGGGGACCTCCGTCAGCATCGTCGGCCCCTCCGGCTCGGGAAAGAGCTCCCTGGTCAGCCTCCTGCTGCGGCTCTACGACCCGACCGACGGCCGCATCCTGATCGACGGCCAGGACCTGCGGGACATCAAGCTCTCCTCGCTGCGCCAGCACATCGGGTTCGTGCCCCAGGAGCCCATCCTCTTCTCCGGGACCATCGCCGAGAACATCACCTATGGCCGGTTCGACGCGGCGCCGGACCAGATCATGGCCGCGGCGAGGGCGGCGGAGCTGCACGACTTCGTCATGACCCTCCCGGACAAATACGAGTCCCCCGTCGGAGAGCGGGGGGCCAACCTCTCCGGCGGCCAGAAGCAGCGGATGGCGTTCGCGATGGCCCTCCTGACCGACCCCAGCATCCTGATCCTGGACGACACCACCTCCGCCCTCGACGCCGAGACGGAGGCGAAGATCCAGAAGACCCTCGAACGGATCATGGAGGGCCGAACGACCTTCATCATCACCCACCGCATCTCCACGGCCATGCGCGCCGACACGATCGTCGTGCTGGACAACGGCCGGGTGGCCGACGTCGGGACGCACGAGGAGCTGATCAGCCGCGAGGGCCTCTACTTCCGGATGTACGAGCAGCAGCGGAGCGGCGTGGTGGAGGAGGAGGTGGTGATGGCCGGGGACGAGGTGGAGGCGGCCCGCCTGGAGGGGATCGAGGAGGAGGAACGCGCCGGGGTCGTGGCCCGCCCGGCCCGGCTCGACCTGTCCCCCTCGTCGAGTTGAAGGTCAGGGCCTGAGGAACATCCGTTCAAACGTCCTCGCGTCCTCCCCGTCCAGACGCGAGGCGGCCTGCTGCGGCGCGCCGGAGACATCCTTCAGGATGACGCCCAGGTCGCGGGCGTTGAACGTCGCCCGGTTTTCGATGCGCCCCCGGACGAGCGGGGACAGCGTCCAGGTCAAAAGCCCCAGCGTGCGGCTCTCAGTCCTGAGAAACACCTCCACGCGGGCGCTCACCCCGGCCCCCTTCGGCGCCGTGGTGATGAGGAGGGCCATCCTGCCCCGGAAGGCCGGGACGAGCCTGTGGTTGAGCCGTCCGTCGCCTAAGTAGACCCATCGGCTGCCTGCCTGCTGCGCCAGCCGGACCTCTCCGACGATGCCGGTCGGGTCCTCCACGTGGAGGCCATCCCCCTGCGGGCGGACCCGGTAGGCCGGCGCGAACCCGTAGGCCGCCCAGAGCCGCCCCATCAGGACGGGATGGCCCAACAGGCTGTCCAGGACCGCGGGCCGGCACGCAAAGTCGTAGACGCTGGAATAGGTGATATCAGGGGAGTTCAGGAGGGTCTGGGTTTCTGGAGAGAGGTCCGCCGCCCCCGCGAGGGCGAGCGGAATGAGGATGAGCGCGCAGAAAATCGTCAGGAATACCCGGCTGTGATGGGACATAGAACTCCTTTCCCTACCCACTCCCCCCGAATCGCTCTGCGAAAATGAAGAAGTCGTCGAAGTTGATTGCCCCGTCGGCGTTCAGGTCGAACTTCGCGTCAAACCCCGTCTCGCCCCGCCGCCTGCCGAAGACCTCCGCAAACATGAAGAAGTCGTCGAAATCCACCCGCCCGTTTCCGTTGAAGTCCGCCGAAAGCCCTGAGGAGACCGTGTCTCGCCTGAACGGCAGGACCAGGACGAGCCGGATGCCGAAGGCCGTCACGCGGGGGTCCGTGATCGGGACCATCAGGATCAGCGTGTCGGCCTTCACGCTGTAGCTCAGGGTGTCCACGGAGTTGGCGCTGTCCAGCCCCGTGACGACCATCCGCGTCCCCCGGACGGAATAGCGACCGGAGGCCTGGGCCGTGTCCGTCAGGTCGAACGTCCGCTGGCCGAGGAAGTTGACCGAGGCCTGGGCCGAGACGATGTAGTTGGCCGTGTAGGTGCTGTCCCGCTTCACGGCAAAGCGCCCCCGGAGCCTGCCGGAGAAGGTCAGGTTGAGCGACGAGAGGTCCGGGGGGACGTAGACCTGGTATCCCGTCGAGTCCGCCCGCCATTCCCCGGCCGGGTCTCCGCCCGTGGCCGGGGGGAGGGTGGAGATCACCTGCGCGGAGGCAAAGGGGGCCAAAAGGGCGAGAAAGAGGAGGATGAACGCGGATGCCGTTTTCATATTTAAAAATTTACCCTGCGACAGGCGAGAAGTCAACGAGAATTCAAATCCTTCTAAACGGATTCCGGCACGGATACCCCTCCGTGGCCCACATCCCTCGCTCCTGCGGCGACAGGATAACCGCGCTGTCCGTGTGCAGCCCCCCCTCCCCGTGCTGGCAGATCCCCGCGGGCCGGGCGTGGGTCCCGAACAGCCCCGCCAGCCCCTCGAAGCCCCGCTCCACCGTCGGGTCCAGGCGCGTGAGCAGGGCCGCCCGGTCCCGGCTGTTCGGAAGCACCGCCGAGGCCGGGTCGTCCCTCCCCGCCAGCGACCGATCGCAGCAGTGGTTCGTCTCCCAGACCGCCCCTCCCGGCCCGGATGGACGCCGGACCGCCTGTCCCTCGGCGTGCTTCTCGATGACCGCCACGTCCCCCGTGGCGTCCCCCACCAGGACGCCCATGCCCCCGGACCTGACCCTGTGGGCCGCGCACAGCTCCTCCGCCTCCTTCACCGTCCGGCACCGCTCCGCGAGCGCGTGGAGGAGGAACAGCGTCGGGATGCCCCCCTCGTTGACCATACGGCCCGAAAGCCCCGTCATCCCCAGGCAGAATCCCGCCTCATTGACCGCCGAGGTCGTCCAGATCGTCCCCACGAAGTGCATCTGCGCGGACCGGATCCCCCCGGCCGGCGCAACCCGATGCACCGCGTTGGCCCCCAGCTCCTCCTCCCCCAGGTCGTCCGACTTGCCCAGCCAGACTCGCCCTGCCCCGTCCGCAAACCCGTAGACCGAGCAGGCGACCGGGGGCCGACCCATCTCGAAGACCGCGTTCAACTCGAACACGTCCTCGAACGGCAGCCCCGCCCCCTCGGCGATCCCCTCGATCTCCTCCACCCCCTGCGGGTAGACCCTGGCGACCTGCCCTGCCAGGCGGTCCACCGCCCGCCTGCGCGCGTCCGGGGCCAGGCCCTCTCTCCACGCCCCGCCCGGCCCCCGGAACCCCTGCCGGTAGTGTTCGATCAACCGGGCGATCTTCTCCGGCGCGCAGCGTCCGTGCGCCGCGCCCCGCGCCCTCGGAGAGCCCTGGGATTCGAGAAAAAACATGAAAAAAACCAACGATGAAGTATGAACGATGAACGATGAACGAAAAGCAAAACGGGTTTATGTTTTTACTTCAGCGTTCTGCGTTCCGCGTTCTGCGTTGCTCTTTCTGCGTTCATCGTTCCGCGTTGCCTTACTCGCCCGCCGCACCCGCGCCTCGTAGCCCTCCGGGTCCGCCATCGGGTAGCAGATGAAGAACGCCCGCGTCCGCTCCCGCACGGCGATCCGCGCCGGCCTCCCACGGCGGACCACCACCGTGTCCCCCGGCCCGGCAATCAGCTCCCGCCCCTCGCACGTGACGTAGGAGCCGGCCCTCGATCACGTGCAGGACCTCGTCGAACTCGTCCCCGCTCAGGTCCTCCTGCCCCTCCTCCGCCAGCCAGTAGCCCATCAGCGCCCCGGCCTCCTGGTCCACCAGAAAGTAGTTCCACTCTGAGCGCCGGAAACGCCCCTGCGCGTCCTTCAGGTCGAGAGGATGGCTGTCCCACCGCTCCACGATCGGCCACGACTTCATGGAAACACTCCTTCTTCTATCTGTCAGAAATCCCTCAGCAGCCCGGCCCTGTCCGCGTAGGCCATGAACCGCAGGTTGTCCCGCCAGAGGATGCTGATGCTGTCACCCGTGCTGTGGATGACCTCAAACCCGAAGCGCGTCCTCACCGGCGGCGTCATGCCCACCAGGGGACGAGTGGAGACCATGTTCTCCTTGAGATCCCTCAGGCCGAGTTGCAGATACTTCTCGTCCCCGGTCAGCTCCCAGGCGTAGCCCACACTCTCCCGCAGGTCGGAGCAGGCCACATAGCTCATGGACGTCTCGTTCCCCGGCATGGACAGGAAAAGCCCCTCCGGGCTGCGCACCGCCTCGCTGGCCAGCCAGTCGCAGACCCGCAGAAAGAGCCCCCGGCTCAACTCGTCCCCGAACGTCTGGTGAGAGTAGGCCAGCCCCGTGGCCGCGATGCTCCCCATCACCGCCTGCTGGTACGGGATCGGCCCCCAGCCCCCTTTGAGCCCCCCGTTCGCCTCCAGCGGGTCCGGCCCCTCCGCGAAGGAGGCTACGATCGCCTTCGCCGCCCTCGCGTATCGCTCCTCCCCCGTGGCCCGGCACACGCTGCACAGCGCGATCAGCGGCCACCCCCGGTCCCGCGCCCCGCGCCGCGCGCCCCCCGCCTCCACCTTCTTGCAGATCAGGTCCGCCACCCCCCGCGCCGCGGCCAGCGCCGGGACATAGCCGCAATAATAGTAATACGACAGGAACCCCTCCGCCCACATGTGCGACGGAGAGCAGTTCGGCCTCCCGTCCGGCCCCACGTGGAACGCCCCGTGCGCCCCCCACCCGCCCGTCTCGTCGAAGTGGTCGTCAAAATGGATGACATCCACGTCTATAAGGAATTTCGCGGCGGAGACTGTCGCCTTCAGACGACAGAGGAAGCCGCGCCTCCTTTTTCCAAGTTGACTTTCCCTGGTTTCGTTCGTATACTTCCAACCAGACGCAAAGCTTCAAATGCTGGCGTCTGCCGCACTTTGTGGCTCTGCTCTTTGACAGCAGAACAGATTCGGCTGGTTCTGATACCGAAACGCCCGTATCAGGTAAAATCTGTTGGGTGTCCTCAGAACAAGAGCAAAT
>CAYRZX010000007.1:0-46337 GCA_964428665.1 uncultured Gemmatimonas sp. | reverse complement strand
ATCCATCTGTTGGTCAAGCGTCTCGCTGCCTCAGAGAGGTTTTAAAACAGCTTCTAAGGCTTATGTCACGTCGGAAGATATCGCACGGATGCCTGTGGTGAAGGAGACGCGGGACTGGGTCGGGCTGCAGCCCGGAGTCGAGCACGACGGGCGCGGGGTGCGGCAGAGCACGATGTTCACATACAATGAGCGCACTCCCGGATGGGGGGACCAGTTCGGGCCCAACATGGCGCCGATCAGCTACACGGTGGACGGCGTGCGGATGGTGAACAACGACGCGCGCGCGGTCAACCTGTTTACCGGCGTAAACCGGTCGTCCGTCCAGGAGATCTCCGTGGTGACGGGCGTGCCGGAGGCCGAATACGGGAACATGGATGCGGGCCTCATCAACATCGTGACGAAGCAGGGGGGGCAGAACTTCCACGGATTTCTCGAATACCGCTACACCCTGCCGGGCCAGAGGCACTTCGGGTTTAGCGCCTACGACCCGCGGGTGCACCTGGACCAGGCGACCGGGAAGAGCCGCATCGGCAACTATTTCGGGAGGTTCGCCGGGGATCCGCGCGCCAACTGGTTTGCCGAGCGGGAGAACATCGGCCCCGACGGGATTCCGGGGACGGAGGACGACACGGGCCGGCTGGTGCACGTGCAGCCTGACGATTACACCGACGTGGCCGGGCACCTTCTGGAGGCGTCGGTGTCCGGGCCCCTCCACAGGCGCGTGACGTTCCACGCCAGCATCCAGACCGATCGAAAACCGGCGGTCCGGCCGTTTCCTGCCCTGCGCTCGGAGCCGAACTACCAGGTGACGGGCAAGCTGACCTTCGACCTGACCCAAAACATCGACCTCAAAGTCGGCGGGGTGCTCGGCTGGAGGGACGAATTTCGGGGCGCCGGGGCTGCGCTGAGCACCGGTCAGAACATCTTCCTGCCGGCCGGGCAGTCGGGCGCAGGCCGGGAGAAAATCCTGGACGGTATGGTTTACGCGGTGATGACGCACGCCCTGTCTCCCAGGACGTTTTATGAACTGCGCATCTCTCGATCCGACAGCAAGCGGGACACGGCGGGCATGCCGCTTGACACGCAGTCGTCCACGCTGGCCGGCTTGCGGGATGCGGACGACTGGTTCCTGGCGCATCGAAACGTGCGGGACTTCCGCCTGGACCGCCAGACGCGCTACAGCCTGAAGCTCGACTTCGCGAGCCAGGTGAAAAAATCGAACTTCGTCAAGCTGGGGATCGATCTCACCCGGCTTTCGACGTGGGAGTGGGGGCAGGACAGCAGGGGCACGCCCGGAAGCTACGACGTCTGGACGCTCTACGACTACTACGAGGCCGCGAAGCGCCTCTACGGGGATGACGGGCAGATGGACTTCGTGCCGACGCTCGACCCCGTTTCGGACCTGCCCAAATGGAGCGCGGCCGGCAACCTGGACGACCCGGCCTGGAACGGGTTCAGGGACTTTCCCAGAAAGTGGATACAGGTGGCGGCCTACATCCAGGACAAGGTGGAGTTCCAGGGGATGGTGATCAACATGGGACTGCGCCTGGACGGCATTGTCCATAATGGGAAATCACGACACGAGTCGGTCTGGAATGCGATGCCGCAGCACCAGTATTTCTCCAACTGGATGCAGAACGTGCGGCGCGGGACCCAGAAACCCTACCCGGGGGACCCGCAGGCGTTCCCCCTGTGGGACGGGCCCAACCGCTGGCGCATCTCGCCCCGGTTCGGCGTGTCTCACCCCTTTTCGGAGAAGGTGGCCCTCCACTTCTCCTACGGCAAGTTCTTTCTGCAGCCGATCGCCTATCAGTTCTACGGCCAGAGCTGGCGGACGGGTTCGGGCCTGAAGATCCACGAGGACCTGAACAACGACGGCCGCCTGAGTTCCTACGAATATTACGGCGGTCTGGCGAAGGAGAACGCGTCGGGCACGACCAATCTGCGTCCCCCGACCACGGCCAGCTACGAAGCGGGTCTGGACTGGAACTTAGTGTCGGACTACAAATTCACGGGTACCTACTTTTACCGCCGGAGTGACGACTACCCCGGCAGCCAGGGGATGACTTTCTATTTGCCCGACGCGCGGAGGGACGAACTGGCGAATATGTACGTGAACCGCTACAGCGCCGAGAGCCGGGGGCTGGAGCTGGCCGTGTCGAAGCGGTTCAGCCACTTCTTCTCGTTCAACGCCTCTTACACCTGGTACTGGGAGAACAACGTGTTCTACGGCCAGGGGAACACCATACGCGACTACGGCGCCAGCCGGTTCTTCCAGGCGGACAAATACCGCTACAAGTTCCAGATCGACCCCGGCACGGGCGAGCGGGTCTACCAGCCGCTCACGGCCGCCGAGATCCAGTCCTTCGGACAGCTCAGCAACCAGCAGATCCAGGGGCAGCTCAATACGGTATTCGGGTTCCGCGTGCCGGAGGAGTTCGCCGATAATGAATTCAGGAGGCGGAGGGACGCGGGGGTGGTCGGCCTTCCCCTGAGCGGCGAGAGGGACATCGGCGTCCGGAGCTGGAATGACACGATCACGGGCATCGCCGGCCCGCAGGACCGGCGGGACGCGCCCGGCGAGGGGAGCGTCACGGCGATCTTCGCCACGCCGGCGGATTTTGGGCCGGCGTGGGGCCGGTTCCGCCCGCTGGGCGACCTGAATGTGAACCTGGTGCTGCGAGTGGACCAGGGCACCTTCTTCCGATACGTTCCGAACATCCCGTCGCCGTCCACGAACGAGCTCTACACCAACCAGACCATTCTGGCCACCGGTCCGACGGCATTCACGACGGACCTGGGGGTGCAGAAGACCTTCTCCGCAGGCGGGCTCCGGCCGACGGTTTTCTTCGAGGCGACCAACCTGTTCAACAAGAAGAACCTGAGCCCTCAGAGTTTCTTCACCACCAACAACGAAACGCCCAAGTACGGCCTGATGCCCGGCAAGCCGAACCCCTCGGTCGTGCGGAACACGGGCCAGGTCTGGGATGAGTACAGCACCTTCCAGAACCGTGCGAGGGAAATCTACTTCGGCGTCCGGTTCAGCCTGTAGGAGGGAAGGAGGATGAACGTGATGTTGCACACCATAATCAGAAGGCCCCTGGCCGGGCTTCTGACGCTGTGCGTCTGCTGGCTGGCGCCCGGCCCGGCGCGGGCGGACGATCCCGCCCTGATGGGCCAGCTCAACCGGCCGAAGCTGTCGTCGTCGTTCCGGAACACGGGTACCCAGGGGGCCGGCCTGACGGTGGGGGCGTGGGGAGAAAACTCGGCGTCGATGTGCTACCCCTACAACTGGACCGGGACGAGGGGCCGGGGCCTGTACGGCAGCTTTGTGCTCATCCCGCAGTTCGAAAACGAAAACTCCCGGGGCGAGGGGGTCTGGATTTTTGCCAAAGACGCCTCGGGGCGGCGTCACATCAGCGCGTCCGGCCCTCTCTTTATCAGCGAGGATATCCGGGAGGTCGTCCCCGACTTCGGGCCTGGCGGGAACATGAAGTTGAGCAACGGCGACCAGCACCCGTTTGCGAAGGCCGGGCTGGGCTTCGAGACGAGGGACGCGACCGTCTGGTTCAACTCCGACAAGGGAGGCCCGGCCCGGACCGTGCCGGGTGGACCGACCCCGGCCGTGATCGCCAACTACCGGGAGAAGGGGGACTACACGCTCCCCCGCTTCGACCCCTTCCCGGAGGAGACCGTCGTTTCCAGGTGGAGGAGTGATGAGACGCTGGGGGGCACGGGGATGACGTTCACCCGCTACGCCTACGGGTGGAGCCACCCCGACTTCGACGACTTCTTCATCGTGGAGCTGGTGGCCGAGAACACGTCGAAACAGACCTACGACGAAGTCTACGTGGCCTACCTGAACTACTTCGACGTGAGCCTGGCGGGGGGGGCCTGGGCGCTGTCCGGCATCCTGAACAGTTCCGACGACAGGTATCAGTATACGGAGTCCTCCAACTATGCCGGGCCCTACAGGGGCAAGAAGGTCTCCTACCAGTACGACGGGGACCACCCCGACACCCCGATCAAGGACCTGGGGAACCCCTACGTCGGCGTCTACGTGGGCGCGACCAGCGCAAACGGCCTCCCCATCCCTCAGCGGGGGGAAGGGGAGCTCCTCTCCCCGCAGTATGTCGGATGGGGGCCGGTGGACCTGACGCCGCCCTTCATCAACGACCCGGAGGTCTACGTCCCCCTGCCGGGCACGGCGGCCGGTGGGCTCGACCTCCCCGCCGACCAGCCCCGCTACTCCCACTGGTGGAGCCCAAGCCTCGTGCCGGACATCACCAGAAACAACCGGGACCAGATGTGGGAGGCGTTCATCACGCCCGCCTCTCCCATAGACAATAACCCGATCAAGAACGGCCCCAGACAGGCCGAGCAGGAGCTGCAGGGCCAGCTCCACACGCAGGTCTACGGCCCCTGGAGCCTGAAGCCGGGCGAGAAGGCGAAGATCGTGCTGGTGTTTGCGGCCGGCGCTGGAAACGAGTTCGCTGGACCCGGCGGAGAGCCGCTGGACTGGCGGCTCTGGACGATGAGTTCGGGCGCCCCGAAGGAGGTCGCCAGCGGCGAGAAGGCCCTGTTCGACCACATCGAGCGGGGGCGGCTGCTCTACCGGATGGGCTACGACCTGCCCAACCAGCCGCCCGACCTGGAGTCGAAGAACTTCAGCTTTCTCCGTCCGGACCAGGCCGTTCAGTTGGCCAGCAATGGCCAGGGCAATATCGCCATCTCCTGGCTGCCGGGGGCAGACAACGCTGCGCATCCCGATTTCGGCGACAAGGATGTCGCAGGCTACCGGGTCTACAGGAACACAAGCTTTCTGGAGAAGGTGCCGGTTGTTCACCAGGGGAACAACGACGGGCCCTGGAAGATCGTCGCCGAGATTCGGGCGGGAGACTCCAAGTATCTCTCCGGCGGACGCTACACCTACACGGACGAGGGCTCGCTGACAGGCTTCGAATACAGGTACAACGTGGCGCCCTTCGGAAAGGGGCACAACACCTGGGAGAACCGCAACGCCCAGAACAACTCTATTCCCGGAGCGCAGAGGCCGGTTCCGACCACGCTGGCGGACCTCCCGGCAATCGTACAGCGGCACGTGAAGGCGGGTGTGAGCGCGAGCTACATCGTGGACCCGGCCCGCAGCTCCCAGGAAGGCCGGCAGTTCCCGGCCGTGATCGCCGCGTCGGCGGCCTCGGATGCCCTCCAGAACAGGGTGAAGATGGTGCCCAACCCCTGGCGGGACGACGGGATACACAACTTCGGGCCGTTGGGAAGCAACAACCGGCGGGTGCGTTTCATCAACCTCCCCCGGATGGCGCGGGTGTCGATCTACAACGCCGCCGGAGACCTGCAGACCCGCATCGTGCATCAGGGCGCCGCGGGGACATCCCACTCGGCGGAAATGGAGTGGGACCTGCGGCCCTTCTCGGGCGTGGGGTCATCAGGAGTTCCTCCGGGGATGTATTTTTTCGTCGTGGAATCGCTGGTGCCGGGCGAGTTCGAGAAGAGGAAGGTTCAAACTGGAAGTTTTATGGTCATCCAGTAACGACCACTGACGGCAGCGCGGGGCTGCCTGACACGCAGACCCCGCTCCGGAGATCTAAAAGGAGATGCGTCGTGAGGAAATGGATTGTTCTCGGAATCCCGGCCCTGTCCGCGCTCGTTCTGCTCTGGGGCAGGGCATGGGCCGACGACCCCATGCTGCTGCCACCCGGGTTCAAGGAGGGACGATGGATAGGTCCTTCTTATTACAAGGGTACAGGACGGTCCTCCTTTACTGCCCTGAAGGTGGGACAGAGCGCCCGGGCCTCGGGCATGGGCGATGCGTTCACGGCCGTATCGGACGACATCAACGCCATTTACTGGAACGTGGCGGGGCTGACCAGAGTCAGGCGGTTCGCCTACGCCCTGGGCTACACCCGGTGGTTCGTCGATTCGAAGTTCTTCTCGGGAGCCTTTGCCCGGCGAGTCGGCGCGGGGACCGTCGGGGTGTCGTTCATCCAGTTTCAGGGGCCGACCAGCCTGGAAACCACACCTCTGGACCCGCAGGGGAAGTTAGGAAGAGAGATCAGCGGTGGCAACGTCTTCGTGAAGGTGGCCTACGCGCGGCAGATCTTCGACCGGCTATCCATCGGGCTTTCGACCAAGTGGTTGCAGGAGAGGCTGGACGACGTCAGGACGAACAGCATCAACTTTGACTTCTCCAGCCTCTACTACACCGGTATCGGCAGCTCCCGGCTCGCGATGACGTTCAGCAACGTCGGACCGAACCGGGGGTTGATCAGGCCAGGTTCGACGGACGTGGGGGCCGCGTTTGCCCAGCCCTTCGTCTACACCGTTGCCGCGGCGATGGAGGTTCTCGGCCGGAAGGACGGCCCATACAGACTGACGGGCGCGGTGGAGCTTGCGCACCACCTGGACGACCGGGAGCGGATGCACTTTGGGGGCGAACTCTGGCTGGCGAACACCCTGGCGCTGCGCGCAGGCTACCGGTGGCGCTACGACACCGGCCGCTGGACGCTCGGCGCCGGGGTGAAGCGGGACTTCGACGCGGGGCACGGCATCGGCGTGGACGTGTCCTACGTGGACAGAGAGCTGTTCAACACGGCGCCTGTGCGTGTCTCCCTGACCGGGACCTTCTGAGAAGTTTCGTCCGGGAAAAGCCTGTTGGGCCTTTCCCTTGTCTTTAAGGTTCGAGGGGGAGCGCCGGTCCCCTTCCTGTTTGGACGTTGCGGGCGTCCGCACCTGATTCCTTTGCGGCGCCCGCTTTTCTTTATCCTTCCTGGAGATGATCGTATGGCAACCGATCTGAGTCACCTGAAAATATCCAGAGAACCTCTAAACAGGTATGGAAGTCTGGAAGGGCTTATCCAGGGCATCCGCGCCCACCGGCCCCTGGACCTCAACGCCGAGCGCTGGCGTCGGGCGCAACCCCGGCGGCGCGTTCGCTGAGTGGCGTGAGGTGGCGCACCGGCGCCTGCTGGAGGGCCTGCACTACGATCCCGGTCCTCTGGACCTCCGGGCTGAGGTTCTCGGCGTCGAGGACCGGACGGACTTCACCCTCGAGCGGGTCGCGTTTAACACGACCCCCTGGATTCGCGTGGAGGGGTATTTCCTGCTCCCCAAGAACGTGGAATATCCCGTGCCGGGGCTGGTCGTCTTTCACGCCTGGGGCGGGCCGATGTGGTTCGGCAAGGACCGGATCGTCAGCCGGGACCGAGATCATCCGGTCCTGCGCAAACACCGCGAGAAGTGCTACAGCGGAAAGTACCTGGCCGACGAGTTTGCCAGACAGGGATACGCCGTGATCGTGATCGACGCCCATCACTTCGGCCCCCGCGCCCCGAGGGGCCTGAACGGGATTCCCGAAGACGCCGATCCCTGGTCCTGGACCGAAGAGGAGTACGGGCAGATGGGCAGGAGGCTCTTCGAGCTGTTCTACCTGGGCGTCAAGGAGCTCACCTGGGCCGGCGCCACGTGGATGGGTCTGACGTACTGGGACGACAGCCGGTGCGTGGATTATCTGCTCAGTCGCCCGGAGGTGGACAGCGCGCGCATCGGGTGCACAGGGTTGTCGGGAGGGGCCATGCGGACGAACGTGATGGCCGTGCTGGAACGGCGGATATCCGCCTCCGTAAGCGTCTGTTTTATGACGACCGGGGACTATCAACAGGTCTATAACGTATCCGGCGCAGTGGGGACCTACTGCCATTTGCCCGGTGTGTGGGACCGCATGGACCTGCCGGACCTGACCATTATGGCGGCGCCGGCTGCCAGCATGGTGATCAGCAACAGCGAGGATGAGATGTTTCCCCGGGAGGGACAACTCGAAGCTGCCCGTCAGATCCAGCAGGGTTATGAGTGGGCGGGACGCCCGGAGCGGTTTAGGCATGTGTATCTGCCCAAGGACCACTGCTACGACACCGAACTCCAGCAGATCGCCTTCGAGTGGTTCGACCGCCATTTGAAAGGCGACAGGGGACAACGCGACAGGTGATATTTCAGGAGGAAGCCGCGTGAGCAAGCCCTATGTTTTTATCATTTTTGACACCGAGGACCCTGTCAACCCAGAGGCCGATGACGCCCTCTTGCGGCTTGCACAGATCTATCATAACGCCGGACTCCCGGCATGTTTCTTTATGGCAGGAGAAAAGGCCCGTGTACTGAGGGAGCGTGGCCGCAAGGATGTGCTGGACGCTCTGCGGGGGCACGAAATCGACTATCACGGGAATTATCTGTTCGAGTACCCCGAGCCAGCCCTCATCTACGGCAATCGAGATCCCTGGGATCAGGGCGTGCAGAAAGGGCTGATGTATGAGATCCCGGGCCTGCAGGATGTGGCCGAGATCACAGGGCAGTTTCCCGTAGCCACCTGCCAGCACGACAACAACCACAGCCCGGCGACAACCTGGGCGTTGCGGCAGGCGGGGGTCAGGGTGTGGAACGGCGGACTGGGCGCGCCCCTGGAGGGCTTCGGATGGATTCTGGGGATGTTCGTGGTGGGCAGGCATTCTCGTGCGGTGTCAGGCCAGAGCAGCCTGGGAGGATTTCAGTTCGACCCGGACCGGCCTGGCCGCCGACCGCCTAAGATACACCCGGATCGGGAACTGAAGAGGTTTCAGGAGCGCTTCGACGCGCAACTGGAAAAGGGACACACCCACGTCGTCATCGCCAGCCATCCCACCTGTTGGGCGACAGCGGAATGGTTCGGCTGGTATGACTGGTCCACCCTTTTTCAACGGCCTGGGGAGAAAGGGGTTGCCGTTCCCTACCCGCACGGCCGCAGATGGGAGCGTTCGGTGACCCTTTCACCGTCAGACCGGGGGGCGTATCTGGAGTGGACGGCGGCGGCGGCCCGGTGGCTGGCCCGGCGCAAAGACATTCGCATCACGAACTTCGCCGATGTCTTTGCAGAATACGCCGAGCCGCCCGGCCAGTGGCTCAGCGAGGCCCAGGTGCGGTCTGTCGCAGGCCAGATGTTGAAACGCTTCAACCACGTAAAGATGGCGAGAACAACCCTTTCCGCCGCCGACGCGCTGCTGGTGCTTGCCCAGTATGTCGAATTCATGCTCCGGGAACATCGCCGCCCTTCCCACATCCAGATTCGCCGGACCTTTGGGCCTGTCGAAGAGGTCCTGGTCCCGGCTGCTCCGGTTATATTCAAACGCCAGGACCTCCTTCTGGGTGCCCGCCAGATCGTCCATTTCGTCAACGCCTACGGCCGTTTGCCGGCTGCAATACGCGCGCACCGGGCGGAATGCGGCCCAGGTGAGCTTCTGCGGGCGCTGGCGCAGGCCATTGCCTGCGAGAGGATACCCGACACCGTGACCGTAGCTCCAACGCCCGGAGTCCCGGAATGCGCAGCCATGGACTGTTTCGCCCGCGCAACCGCCGGGTCTGCTCTGGCGCAGCCGCCACGGTATCAACCAACGCAGATCCACATGCAGGGGTATCAGCAGTCCTGGAGCTACCGGCCGGCTCTGAAACAGTGACACCAGGCCCAGAAGGTTCACCACGGAGTTTGGATATGGCAGTGGGGTCGACCGTCCGCGAAGACCCAAACCTTCACCGCAACCCCGAAACCGCTGGCGGCGTCGTGACCTTTCGCGCTATCGGCCTGGGCCTGGCCATGGTCCTGGTCATCAACGTCTGGACCTCGACGTCCGATTATCTCATCCACAGCTCCAGTCTCCAGCTCTCCCATTTTCCAATCGGTCTGTTGGCCGTCTTCCTGGTTGCCCTCTTCCTCAACGGGACCGTGCGGCGTTTCAGGCCGGGGGCCGCCCTGCAGGAGGCTGAACTCCTGACCATTCTGGCCATGGGGTTCGTGGGGGCCATCCTGCCCACTCACGGCATCACCGGCTTCCTGATGGGCGTCCTGGGCAGTTTCTACTACCACGCCACCCCCGAAAACCAGTGGGCGCACTACCTTCATCACAAGGTCCCACAATGGGCCATCCCTTCCAACGAACACGGGGCGATGACCTTCTTTTTCGAGGGACTGCCCGAAGGCCGGGGGATTCCATACGAAGTCTGGCTGGGGCCGATGTGCTGGTGGATGGCGTTTCTGGTCGGGCTGGGCGCCGTCTTCTTCTGCATCGCTGTCATTTTGCGCCGGCAGTGGGTGCACCACGAGCGCCTGCTGTACCCCCTGGCGGCCGTCGGAACGTGCCTGGCGCTGAGGTCGCCCGGTCGGATACTCCCGGATGCGCTGCGGGGGGGACACTTCTGGGCGGGGTTCTGTCTGAGTTTCGGCAGCGTCTGCTGGAACATTCTGGGCTACTTTTCACCGATGGTCCCCAGGATTCCGGTCGGAGGCCCTTTCCAGTGGACCGTCTTCGTCCGGGGGTTCCCTCGAATACACACCCGGCTCAACCTTTACACGATGGGCTTCGCCTACTTCGCCAGCCTGAACATCCTCTTCTCCATCTGGTTTTTCTTTGTTATCTTCTGGGTCGAGAGCGGCATCCTCAACCGGGTTGGTTTCGTCATCGGCCGGCACGGCGGCAATTTCTCCGTAGACACCGCCGTTGCGGCCTGGCAGGGGTTCGGGGGTCTGACGGTCCTGGTCTGCTGGGGCCTCTGGACAGCCCGATCTCACCTGAAGGAGGTGTTCGCGTCGGCCTTTGGCAAGGCAAAGACGGACGACTCCGGCGAGCTGCTGTCCTATCGGGCCGCGGTCTTCGGCCTGATCGGGGGGCTAATTTTCGTCGTGTCCTTCCTCTACAGGCTCGGCATCCCGGGGAAATTTCTCGCCGTCATGGTCCCGGCGCTGGTGATCAACTACCTGGCCGTGGCGCGTATCGTGGCCGAGACCGGGCTGATCTACATGCGAACCACCGTGACCGAGCAGTATGTGGCGCTGTTTGCCGTAGGCACCCATTCGCTGCTGCCGGGAGACCTGACGGGGATGAGCCTGACCTACAGCCTGGTCTGCCAGGGGAAGGGGATCTTCATGACCCCCTTCACACACGCCGTCCGGATCGCCGATTTCTTCCGGGAACACCGGCGTCGCCTGGCCCCGGCGATCGCCCTGGTTGTGGTCGTGGGACTTCTCGCCGACCTCTTCTTCACCGCCCGGCTGGGATACGCCCACGGGGCTTCTAACTTCAGCACCTATCCCTTTTCCTATGCGGGTCCCTGGGTGTTCAACTATACGGTCTCCACGATGCGCGACCCTTTCGACGCGAGCTGGGAGCGGACCTCCGTCTTCGCGGTTGGAGCCGCCATAATGTCGCTGCTCACCGCCTTGCACTACCGATTCCCCGGCTGGCCGCTGCATCCGATCGGATTCCCGGTCTCGTTCGCCTGGACCACCCAGCTGGCCGTGTTCTCCATCTTCGTGGTGTGGGGGATCAAGTCTATTATCCTGCGAACGGGAGGTGTGCTGATGTATCGCAGGTGGAAACCCTTTTTTCTGGGCATTCTGGCAGGCTGGAGTCTGGGCGTCGCGCTCTCGTTTGTCGTGGACGTCGTCTGGTTTCCGGGTCAGGGGCACTACGTACACGGCTGGTAAGTGGCAGGGAATTCCTGTTCCGTCTGAATCATAACATGGGAGGGCTTTGATGTGGCGCAGTTATACTCAGGAATTCTGGAGGAGATGACCATCGACGATGTGCGGGGTCTGGACCCAAATGTCAGTGTGATACCGATCGGGTCCACCGAGCCGCACGGTCCGGCGCTGCCCTACGGCACGGACAGCTTCCAGGTGGAGGCGATCAGCTACGGAGGCGTCAGGCGGGCCAACGAGCAGGGCGGTCGGGTGATCTGTCTGCCCGTCCTGCGAATCAGCCTGAACAACAACTTCCGGGCCTTTCCGTTTGCGTGTCGGATGAGCGTGCAGACCTTTATGGGCCTTCTGAAGGACCTGGTCGCGATGTGCGAGGCGGACGGCGTATCCCGCGTGGTCTTCGTAAACGGGCACGGCGGAAATTCGGATGTGGTCCGAGCAGTGTTGCGCGATCTCGAAGCGCAAAAAGGTCACCCCTTTGCCTGCCTAGTGGATTACAACGCCTTCGCATCTCCGGAGGCGTTGAGCGTCTGGGAGAATCGAAGCGACCACGCAGGAGAGGAAGAGACCTCTCAGGTGCTCTATCTAAAGCCCAACCTGGTGCGGAAGGATAAGATAGGAAACCACCCGCAGAGACAGCCCAGAGTGGAGGCCCTGAGACAATCCGGAGTGGAATTTGTCCGTCCGTGGCACCTGTATGTTCCGGCCTCGGCGGGGGGAGATGCCACCAGGGCCTCTGCGGAAAAAGGTAAAGCCGTGATCGAGTCGGCCATCGAGGGGATGGGGCGGTTTCTGATGGAACTCTCGAAGGCCCCGGACAGCGAGACGTTTCCATATTAGCGCCAGGACGAATGGCAGGAGAGGAGGATTTGTAGATGCACGTCAAGATTCCTGAGATCGCGGTCCCGGGTTTCTGGCTCTCGAACTTCGGGAAGGTTCAGAACTACCTGAATCATAGGCTAAAAAAGGGAATACGGCACGAGGTGGGGGCGTCGTCTCTGGGCTATCCGGTCCGGGCGGTGGAGTACGGACGCCAGGGGGGCGT
The DNA here is from genome assembly GCA_964428665.1 of uncultured Gemmatimonas sp. Taxonomy (GTDB): domain Bacteria; phylum Latescibacterota; class UBA2968; order SICM01; family SICM01; genus SICM01. Next base: position 33,777 of record CAYRZX010000007.1, on the reverse strand, counting down.
GAAATTGATGGTGATCGGAGGGACGCACGGCCACGAGCCGGGCACGGTGGCGTCGGCGATGAACCTGATCCACCTGATGGAGGCGGGGGAGGACCTGGCCGGAAGGCCCCACGACCGCCTCCTCGAACTTTTGCAGCAGGCGCACCTGTACGTGTTGCCCTGCCTGAACCCGGACGGCCGGACGGTGTGCCCCGACACGTTTTACGCTCAGGGTGTGGACACGTGCGCAGTCTATGCCAGCGGCCTTCAGAAGGACGGCAGCTTGATTCCTTACGATGCAGGGAGTGAGGAGCCGCTTTACTATTTCGATCCGGGGGATGCCATTTTTGTGGGCGGGCAGTTCAACGGCGCGGGATACGCCAGCAACCGCCGCCACTCAATCGAGAGGTCGGATGCGGTGGAGATCCAGGCGGCCATCGACTTCACGAGGAATCTGGGGCTGGAGGCGGCATTCGACATGCACGCCTGCGCCAGCAATTTTGCAATACAGGTGCGCTCGCACGAACCGCCCTACTGGCCGGTGATGCGGGAGTGGCAGCGGCGCGCCGAGAAGGTGTTCTCGGAGAAGGGCCGCCAGCTCAAGAAACTCTATGGGGACGGCGACCCACCTGAGCCGTTGAAGTTCCACTTCAACGCGTCGTTGTTCCACAGGCACTGCAGGCTGATGTTCATCGTGTATGAAGGCAGACAGGGTTACCTCGGTTCGAGGGGGTACATGCCGGTTCCAACGGAGTGGGAGATCATCGACGACTACCTGGAGGCGATCACGGTGTTTCTGGAGCTCGGCGTGGAGGGGCGCTACGCCAGGGCAAACCGGGAGGTGTTTGGCTAAGGGTCCATTCTTCTTTGGGAGAACCGACTGGTGAGGGTTGCATGGATCATTCTAGCCTTCGCTCTGCTAACGGTCCCCGCGCAGAGCGCCGCCGGGCCTGTGATTGCCGTCTTTCCGTTCGAGAATCAGACAGGCAGGCCCGATCTGGACTGGCTGGGCCCCGGATTCCAGTACGGCCTGACGGCGAAACTCGGCGCAGTAACCCGTGTGACCATAAAAGAGGGCGCAGTTCCAGACACCGTACAGGGCCGGCTGGATCGAATCGAGGCGTGGATGGAGGCCGGGATCTCTGTCGGCGCCAGCGTCCTCCTATCGGGCGCTTATTGCCTGGCCGACGAGGGGATCGAGGTTTCGGTCCGGGTCGCCCGGCTGGATTCCGGGACGGTTCACGCGGGTCCCCCCTTTTCCGGGTCGCCTGAGCGCCTGTTCGTGATCCAGGACCGCATCGCAGAGTGGCTGCTGCAACAGATCGGTTCTCCCGCCGGCCCCGGTTCAGAAGGCGTCCTTTCATCTGCCCCCACTCGATCCGTGGAGGCATTCAGGGAGTGGATTGCCCATCGAGCAGCAGGGGAGCCGAAGGGCTCTGAGGCTTCAGAGAAGCGCCTCCGGCGAGCGTTGGAGCTGGACTCCTTGTATGCAGAGGCCCGGAGGGACCTGGGCGTTCTCCTGCTCTCGCAGGAACGCGTATCGGAGGCGGTGGCTCACCTGAAAGAAGCGGCCCGCTTAAGACCGGGGGACGCCAGGACCCACTACTTGCTTGGGGCAGCCTTCACCCGGGCCGGGAATTTGGAGCAGGCGCTGGAGAAACTCCAGAAGTCCATCCAGATTGACTCGGGGGATGCGGACGCCCACTTTTCCCTGGGGGAGGCGCTGGAACGGATGGGACGCCGCCGCGAGGCCGTCCCTGCCTTCAGAAGGGCGGCGGAGCTCGACCCGAAGTATGGCGACTATCATATCCGAAAAGGAAGGACCCATCTGGGGGCTGGCGAGTACCGACTGGCGCTCCAGGCCTTTGAAACGGCCGGGCTGCTGTATCCGGGGGACCCTACCGTTCGGTATAATCTCGGGCTCACCCATTTCTATTTGGGGGACTTTTCAGAGGCAGAGGCGGCCCTGACCGGGGCCATTGCCATCAACTCCCATTACGTGGAGGCCCACGTGACCCTGGGCCTTCTCCACAAAGACCGGAAGCGGTATGCGCAAGCCGCGACGTGCTTCCGGGCGGCCGTTGCCCTGTCCCCGCAATACGCTACGGCGTACATGCATCTGGGGGATGTCCTCATCTGGCTGGGGGAGGATGGGGCTGCGCTCAAGGCCCTGAAACAGGCAGTGGTTCTGGACCCGAAGAACGCCGACTTCCGGGTGTACCTGGGGCTCCTCCACGCCCGTATGGGCGACCGGCAGGCGGCGATTGCCACCCTGAAAAAGGCACTCGAGTTGCGTCCCGACCATCCAGAGGCGTCCGGCATCCGGGAGGAAATCGCCCGACTCGAACGGGAAGGAGTGGGGGGGCGATGAAGCGCCTTCTTTACGCCTGCTGTGTCGTCCTGGGGATGCGGTCGGAATGCCGGGCGGAAGAGGGGGGGCGCCTCTGTTTCGAGATGTGACAGAGGCGTCCGGAGTCACGTGGGCGCATCGGACCGGGGCGCAGGGGGGGTGGCACTACCTGGAGACGATGGGGTCCGGGTGCGCCCTGTTCGATTACGACAACGACGGGGATCTCGACCTCTACCTGGTCAACGGCGCTAACCTGCCAGGCCAACCCCCGGAGGGCACAAACGCCCTCTACCGGAATGATTCTTCGGGAGGCGTCATCCGTTTCACCGACGTCACGAAGCAGGCCGGCGTCCCCGGCCGGGGCTACGGCATGGGGTGTGCAGCCGCCGACTACGACAACGACGGGGACCCCGACCTCTACGTCACGGGTTATGACCGGACCACTCTGTATCGAAACAACGGAGACAGCACCTTTTCGGACGTAACCGAACCTTCCGGGATATGGGTAGCGGGATGGAGCGCCGGGGCCACCTTCCTGGATTACGACCTGGACGGAGACCTCGATCTGTATGTGGTCCGCTACCTGACCTATGACCCCCTCCAGGAGCCGGTCTGGACCCGCGAGGGCGTTCGCACCTACTGCACGCCGGAGAACTTTCCCAGTAAGCCTGATCTCCTGTTCGAGAACAGAGGGGATGGGACATTTCTGAACGTCTCTGTGCGCAGAGGCATTGTGGATCCCAATGGGAAGGGGCTTGGGGTAATTACGTTGGACTACGACAATGACGGAGATCCCGACATTTTCGTGGCAAACGATACGACTCCGAACTTTCTGTTTCGCAACGACGGTGGGAGATTTTCTGAGATCGGTCTGCAGGCCGGGGTCGCCACCGGGCTGACCGGGCGGTTTCAGGCCGGAATGGGCATCGACGCCGGGGATATCGACGGCGACGGCGATGCCGATCTTGTGGTTACGAATTTCTCCTACGAGCCCTATGCGCTCTACCGGAACGAGTCGAAGCAGGTCTTCTCGGAGGCCAGCCAGGAGGTCGGCATTTATGGCCCGACCACGATGCCGCTGGGCTTCGGAACCCATCTGTTCGACTACGACAACGACGGTGACCTGGACCTTTTCTTCGCAAACGGCCACATCTCTCCAAACGTGCATCTTTATTCCCCCTCTGAGACCTATGCCCAGCGTGACCAGCTATTCCAGAATGCCGGGGGCGTCTTTCGCGAAGTCACGCCCCATGCCGGTTTTGCCGGCCCGAACGTGACCCGTGGCTCGGCGGTGGGAGACCTGGACGGCGACGGAGACCTGGACTTGGTGACGGTCGTGGCCGACGGGCCGGCGCGGATTTACGAGAACCTCTCGGGAACGCAGAATCACTGGCTGGTCGTGAAGATGGTGGGAGGAGCTAGACCTCACCCACCCCCTGCCCCCTCCCTCTCCGCAGGCGGAGAGGGAGGGGGTATCAGTAGGGGCGACCGGCCGGTCGCCCCTACAGCGACGGGGGAGGGTGAGGTCCGCCTTTCCAACCGGGACGGCATCGGGGTGCGGGTCTTCGTGACGGCCGGGAGGCAGACGCAGGTGTGCGAGGTCCGCTGCCAGTCGGGTTACCTCTCCACGAGCGACGTCAGGGTCCACTTCGGTCTGGGAGAGGCGGCGGTTGTGGATCGGGTCGAGGTCCGCTGGCCCGGCGGGCGCGTCGATGTCCTGAAAGACGTGTCGCCCGACCGTGTCCTCCTGATCAGGGAACGGAAGGGGCAGGACTGAGGTTTGAGCATTCAGGATGGAGGAGAAGAGAGGGATGATCGCCGTGTGTCGGGAGACCTTGCTTTCGGGGGTTGTATTCGGCATCGCCGTTTTCGCGTGGGGGATCTCTGCGGCCTTCGGCGACGAGGGGATGCCGCCGGCAAGCCGAAGCTGACTCGCTAACTGCGCGTGCGATGGCCTCTGCGAACTCCGACAGCCTCCTGCGAGCCATCCGGACGCTGGAGCAGGTAGCCAGACACCACCCGGACTCCGCTCGCGTCAGCCTCCGCATCGGCCAGCTCTACGCCAGGCTCAGGAGATCCGACCAGGCGATCCGGGCCTTCAGCCAGGCCGTTGCGGCGGACCCCGGCCTGTTCGAGGCGCACCTGAGTCTGGGGCTGGCCTTTCTGGACCTGAAGGACGACTGGCGCAACGCGCTGCCCTCCTTTCAATCGGCCGTGGCGCTCGACACGAACAGGGTTGAAGCGCTCTATCACCTGGCGCGTGGATATGCTAGGGGAGGCCAGGAGGAGGCCAGAAAAATTGCAGCGCGCGCCATCCGGGTAGACCCGGCATATGCCCCCCCTTTCCTGCTTCTGGCACAGGCCTACGAGGAAGAACAGCACGAAGATATGGCGCTGTTCTACTACCAGGAATACCTGGATCGCGGGGGAAAGGAGGAGGAGGGGGCCTTCCGGTTTGCGCGGCGGCTGGCGGACAGGGGGCGCGAACGGAAGGCCGAGCGGCTGCTGGCCCGCCTGAGGGACCCCCGCAGCTATACGCTCCTGTCGCAGATCCTGGCCAACCGCGGAGACTACGAAGGGGCCCTGCTGGCGTTTGAGGAGTATATCGGCAGCCTTCGAGAGGAGGAGCGGGAACTCTACCGGGATATCTCGCTGGTGGCGCGCCCGCACGAAGGGGCGGCCTACAGACGGACGCCGCCGGAGGGTCGCCGGGAGTTCCTCCGGAAGTTCTGGCTGGAACGCGACCCGTTCCTCGCCACCGGGGGGTTGATGCGCTGGCTGGAACATTACAGGCGCGTCCTGCACGCACGGGAGCGGTTTGCAGGCAGCCAATACCCCTGGGACCGGCGGGGAGAGGTGTACATCCGCTACGGAGAACCGGACTACTGTTCTGCCTGGGGAACAATCAACCCCAAGGTCCCTCAGGCCGTGCAGACCATCCAGACCGAACTTGCCAGAAGTCTATACGGGCAGGATGCCGTGGCCCACACGTTTTGGGGGCCGGTATATCCTGTGCGCACGGACCGTTCTGTCGGGGCCGCCCCGGAAGACCCCGAAGCAGCCGATGCGCCCCGGGCGCCGAACGAAGGCTCGACCCTGAGCCGGATGGGGGTGTCCCCCTCCGACACGCTGGGATTTTCTTCCTATAAGCCTGTTACGCAGGGGCTTATATCCTCCACCGTAAGGTGGGAAACCTGGGTCTATACGAAGGTGGGCAGGGGCATCGAAATCGCTTTTACCGATGAGTTCGGGAAGGGGAAATTCGACTATGCTCCCATCCCGGCGCTCACCGCGGAGGACCGGAAGCGGCTGAATGAGAGAGGTCCCAGCGAAGGGGTAAGGGTGCAGCGTCTGCTCTATGAGTATGCCCCTGAAACCCGGATGCGGCGGGTGGTCAAGGAGTCCCCTGAAACCTATGATCCAGGCGATTTTGAAGGGCTCGATTTCCACTTTGATGCCCTCGATTTCCGGGGCCCCGAGGGGCAGACCGAGGTGCGCGTTTTCCTGGGGATTCCCGTGCGCAACCTTCAGGTTTCGGAGGCGGGGGAGGCTGCAACGGTGAACCGGCGAGTTGCGCTGATCGAATCGAGGAGCAAACAGGTCCACCAGGCCTGCGGGGACATCCAGGTGTCCCTTTCAGGGGCGGAGAAATCCGTCATTCTGGAAGAATTCCCTTTTACCGTTGCGCCTTCGGACTACAGGCTGGCAATCCAGGTGTGGCGCCTGGGCACAAAGCGGATGGGCGTTTACCACCAGTCCCTTACCGTAGAGTCCTATGCCGGGGACTCACTCATGGTCAGCGACATCCAGGTGGCGCGCAGGGTGGCCCCGGCGGACTCGTCGCAGACAGGCCCATTTTTACGTTCTGGCCTTCGGGTGGCCCCTGCGCCCGGTCGAATTTTCTACAAGGGCGATCATGTATTCCTTTACTTCGAGATCTACAATCTGACCCGAGACGCCTTCGGCCAGACCCATTATGAAGTGGCCTACACGGTTTCGGATGCCAAACGGAGTCCGTTGCTGATCCAGGCCATATCGGGCCTGATGGGCAGAGGTGGGGAGGAGGCGGTGACGATTCGTTTTGAACAGAAGGGGGCCGGGGAATCGGTGGCGAGTTACGTAGAGCTCCAGCTCGAGAACGCAGGTGCGGGAGAAAATCTGGTTCATTTCACGGTAAAGGATCTGAACAGCGGCGCCCAGGCCTCCAAAACAGCTTCCTTTCGTTTTGTGGCGAACCCAAATCTGGCATCCGAACCTTAGAAAATCTACCAAACCACCAAGACACACCTGTTCGGGACCGATTTTCCGTTTTTTTGAAACAGGAGACGTTGACCGTGAAAAAGGCGCTGCTGTTGGGCGCGTCCGGCCTGATCGCGCCTCACATCATCCCCGGCCTGGAGGCCCACTACGACCTGCGCCTGGCGGATATCAAGCCGCACCCCGACGGCAAGCCGGTCGTGCACGTGGATGTGACCGTCTACGAGCAGGTGCTGGAGGCGGCGCGCGGCGTGGATGCCGTCATGAATTTCACGGTCAACCGGACGGACCCGGTCCTCAGCTTCAAGGTCAACACCCTGGGCGCGTATCACGTCATGCGGGCCGCCGCTGAACTGGGGATCAGGAAGGTGCTGCACACCGGCCCGCAGTCGATCATCGGGGACTATCGCCACGACTTCGACGTGGGGAACGTGCCCCAGAGGCCGGGCGCCGGCTACTACGACATCACCAAGCATCTGAGCATGGAGATCTGCAAGGTTTACGCCCGCGCCTATGGCATCCAGACGGTCTGCTTCCAGTTCAACGGGCTGGGGCCGAAGCCCACGGGGCCGGTCTCCGGGAGGGACTTCCCGGCGTTCACGCTCGTGTGGGAGGACCTGGTGAACGCCTGCCGGCTAGCCCTGGAGGTCGACTCTGTTACCGAAAACTTTCAGGCGTTCAACCTGCACAGCCATCTCCTGCAGGGAAAATACTCCGTTGAGAAAGCCCGGCGCATCCTGGGTTACGAGCCGCTGGAGCCGGGGGAGCGGTGTTACAGGCGGAAAACAGGTTCGGATGTAAAGGAGACATAGAGATGAACCGGGCATACTACGCTTCTCCAACGGGCGGTGGAGACGGCCGCTCTCAATCCAGTCCGCTTCGCATCGCTGACTTCTGGCCGGTAGCTGACCCGGGGGATACGCTGCTGCTGCTGGACGGGAAGTACACGGGGCCTGAGTCTATGATCAATCCGCCCGAAGGCCTGAAAGGAAGGCCCGATACACCCATCACGGTTAAGGCGCTGAACGACGGGAAGGTAGAAATCGACGGGGAAAGCCAGCGCACGTCGGTGCGACTTCGTCACAACGATTACTTTGTCCTGGAGGGGTTCAACGCCCATCACGGTTCAGGCAGCGTGGTCGATTTCTCCCATTCCAGCCACTGCGCAGTGCGGCGGGTGTGCGGATCGGACGCTGCGGATGACAATACGAATATTTTTGGGGTGCATCACGGAGAACACAACCTGGTGGAGGACTGCGCAGGCTGGGGTGTTGCGCGGAAGACATTTTCCTGTTCTCAGAACGGGAACTATACGACATTCCGACGGTGCTGGGGCCGGTGGGAGGGCTGCACGAACGTAGGGCCGAAAATGGTGATGACGGCGTCCTACAACAGCCACCACGCGCTTGTGGAAAACTGCATCGGCACCTGGGACGGACGGAAAATGCCGGTGTCATACACGGTGCACGACCACGGTGAGCCGTTTACGGACTGGAAGAGCAGCCCCAAGGTGGCGCACCATCTGACCGACTATGCCGTGGATCAACCCTGCGGGATTTTCGGGATCGATACGGTGGAAGGGCCGGGCATCCGGCTGCTGGGCTGCATTGCCTATCGCACGGCCGACCAGCGGGCTGTGGACTATATCGCCCATTTCTTTATCCGGCGGAGTGAGGGCAGTCAGGCGTATATGGAACACTGCGTGGCATTCGTGGAGGCAGGCGCGCCGCCCGTACGGCCGTTTGCACTGACCCATGTGCGGGGCGCTGACCTGACGGCGATCGGAGGGAAGGAGAACAGGCTGGAGGCGTGCACTGTTGAGAACTTGGTCCATCTGGAACGTTCAGACTCGCTGGTGGAAGGTAGTGGGCATATCCTGCGGACGGACCTGGGGGCAACAGTGGTTTATCGGTATCTGAACGGCCAATTGACCGACGAGCCGCTGTGGCCATGGCCGATGAATGACCGGATCAAGGCGCTGATCGGCGTGGACGTGACGCGGACGGTGTTCGAACTCGGCGGGGGGACGCTGCCTGAAGAACTGCTGAAACGATGAACCGGCCCTGCAAGCAGGCATGTGTTGTCGGACAAGTCAGTTCGGCCTAAATTTTTAACCCGCCGTGTCGCCAGTATTGTTGCAAACTCAAGTGGTGTTGATATGAGATGTTATCGAAAATAATTTCTATACCTGTGATTGCTGTGATTTTTATATATTTGGGATTATGGGGGGGCAACGACTGAAAAAACGGGAGCCGTATGCGCCTTCTCATCCGTTTTGCCCTGACATCGGCCCTCGCCCTCTCGACCCCCGGCCCCCTCCGCGCCCAGGACACCTATCCCCTCCACCACCCGGAGGTCCTCCGCCGCTTCGAGGCCCTCAACCGGTCCCTGGACGGCCTTGAGGAACCCCTTCAACTCCGCTACGTGGAGGTCCACCCCTACCGCTCCGGCGCGGACACCCTCATCGGCTTTTACGACCGCCAGCGCATCGCCCCGGACCCCCTCGACCTCCCCTACGCCGCCCTCCCGCTCATTCGCCTCCTGGACGGGACGCGCTCCCGGCCGGACCTCCTCCGGACCCTCGCCCTCAACCCGGCGGAGGAGGCCCGGGTCAGCGAATGGCTCCAGGCCCTCGACGAGGGCCTCTTCCTCGAAAACCGCCGCTTCCGGGAGCGCCTGATCGCCCTGGTCCATGAGTTTGAGGCCGCCCCCGTCCGCGCCCCCATCTGCGTCGGCGGCGTCTACTCCCCCGACCCGGACCAACTCCGGGCCTGGCTCTCCGAACAGCTCGACCTCGCCCATCCCCCCGCCCGGCCGTCCCGGACCGCCGGCCTCATCGCCCCCCACATCGACTATGGCAGGGGCGCGCCCACCTACGCGAAGGCCTACGCCCCCCTGAAAGGACAGCGGGACATCGCCCGCGTCGTCCTCCTCGGCACGGCCCACATGTCCTCCTACCGCCCCTTCGCCCTCACCCGGAAGGCCTACGAGACCCCCCTCGGCCCCTGCCGGACCGACACCGCCTTCGTGGGCCGCCTCCTCGCCCGCTACCCCCATCCGGCCTTCGAGGACGAGTTCCTCCACCGGGGCGAGCACTCCATCGAACTCCAGCTCCCCTACCTCCAGGCCCTCTTCGGCCCGGACGTGCCCATCGTCCCCGTCCTCTGCGGCTCCCTCCACGCCTTCATAGAATCCGGCGACGCCCCCATGGATGCCCCTGCCATCCGGGACTTTCGCGACGCCCTCCGGGCCGCCATCGCCGCGTCCCCCGGCCGCACCCTGATCGTCGCCGCCTCCGACCTGGCGCACATGGGCCGGCAGTTCGGAGACCGCTTTGTCATGACGGACGAGGTCCTCCGGCGAGTGGAGGCCGACGACCGCCGCATGCTCGCCCCCGTCCTCCGGGGCGACGCCGACGGCTTCCTTCGCGACCTCGTCCGCGACCGGGACGCCCGGCGCATCTGCGGGTCCGCCCCCATCTACGTCCTCCTGAAGACCCTGGAGCCGGGGCCGGGGACCCTCCTCGAATACCGGCAGTGCACCGACCCGGCCCGCGTCTGCACCGTCACCATCCCGGCGATCATTTATGAGAACCACTGAAGAAGACCGACACAGAGGTTGCCCCCTGGCGCGTCGTCCCGGCCAACTTCAAATGGTACGCCCGCGTCCGCGTGCTCAAGACCACAGTCAGAACCCTCGAGGGCGCGCTGGGCAGGTCGTAAAGGGTTAGGCGAAGGGAAAAATAGACCATAAGAGACAGAGAATTGGTTTATTTTTGTCTATTTTACTTGACAAAGTTGATTTTTTATTCTATAATTAAACAAAATGGACCTAAAATAGACTCTCGAACCCTTCTCAAAAATCTCAAAATGAAACACAATATGTTATTTATACTAATATTATCGACAATTTCCGTATTCGGGATCGCCCGGCTGTCCCGGGCGACGGAGGCGACGCCCCCCCAGGTGAAGGATGCGGAAGGCCATATCATCCCCTCCAACCCCCGGAACTTCCCCTTTAAATTCGTGGACGGAGTGCCTGAATATGTGACCGGCGTCGAAGACGTCCTGGAGATCACCCTTCACAGGATCGGAGGGGACGTCGTGGAGAAGGTCTCCGTCAAGCCGAACGGCACGATATCCTTCTCTTTCCTCTACGACATTCAGGCCGCGGGGCTGACCCCGTCAGAGATAACAAAAGCCCTGACAGAGACCCTGTCCCGCTACATCCGGACGCCCCGGGTAGAGCTCAAGATAGCGGAATATCGGAGCAAACGCATATACGTCCTGGGGGCCATCACCCCCACCGCCGCAGGGATTGCGGGCCTCCGGTTGGGGCCGGGGATCTACCCCTTGAAGGGCTTCACCACGGCGCTCGCCCAGATCCTGGACGCCGGAGGTCCCGCAGCCGGGGCGCGCCTCGATGAGGTGCGCCTGACCCGAGGGGGAAGGAACTTTGTCCTGAACCTCCAGCGTGCCTTTGCGGTGGGAGACAGGAGCCAGGACGTCGTCCTGGAAACGGATGACGCCCTGTTCCTCCCAGGCCCCGGCCAGGGACAGGGACAGGTCTTTGTCCTGGGGGAGGTCGGCACACCCGGCATCAAGCCCCTGGAAAGGCCTTACCTCCTGGATGTGTTGACATCCTCAGGAGGGTTTACGGCGAAGGCCGGGGAGGGCAGCGTCCACGTCATTCGGTTAGGCGACAACCCCCACCATCCGACGATATTCTCAGTGAATGCTCGAAAGCTCTACAAAGGTGACCTGTCTCAGAATCTCCGCCTCGAAGATGGGGACATCGTCAACGTCTCCAAAGACGTCCTGGCCGACGTGAACCAGGTCATCTCGCAGATCAACCCCATCCTCCAGGCCCTGACCCTCCCGGCGACGGCGGTCTCAGCCTACACCACGGCCTTTGGCATTCTCCCGGTCCTTCAGGCAAGAGAAATTGCCCTCCAGGGGCAGACGGTCAACCTCCTCGGCGGCGGGATAACGGGGATACCGGGCGGGGGAGGGACCATACCGCCCACAACCACGACGCCCTCCCCGAAACCGGCCGCGCCTGAGAAGAAGGAATAGAAAAACGCCCCATGCCACAATACGACGTCAACCTCCGGGACTACTGGCGCATCGTGCGCAAGCGGAAGGCGATCATCATCTTCGCCGCCGTCATGCTCGGCTTCTTTGCCCTGGTCGCCACCCTCCTCTCGCGCCCTGCCCCGATCTATCGCGCGGAGGCCAAGGTGCGCTTCCAGATCGGCCAGGTGATGGAGAACCCCCTCGGAGGGAGGACCGTCAGCTACACCAGCGGGACCGAAGACCTGGAGACGCAGAAGGAGATCATCACCAGCTACGAGGTGCTCGAGCGGGTGGCCATCCAGATGGGGAGACTCGACACGACAGTCGCCAGAACCCCCTCTGAGCGGGAGGAGCAGCGGATCAACGCCATCCTCGGCCTTCGGGGGAAGGTCTCCGCGGAGCCTGAGGGCGTGACCAGCATCGTGACCATCTCCGTCACCGACGGCAGGCCGCAACAGGCGCGGGACCTGGCCAACGCCATTGTCGAGACCTACCGGGATTACAACCGGGAGACGGCGAACCGACAGGCGTCCAAGAGCCGTGAGTTCATCCTCAGCCAGCGGAACGCCCTCCGGGACAGCGTGGCCCAGCTCGAACAGCAGATCAAGGACTTTCGGCTGCGCGAGAACATGATGTCCGTCGAATCCCAGACCAGCCTGATCATGGGCCGGATGAACGCGGCGGAGGCGGCCCTGAAGCAGACGCAGTCGGCCATTCAGAACATCGACCGGGTGCTGGGCGGCATCCAGAGCAACGTGACGGCCGCCGAGCGAACGCTGGCGACCATCCTCCCGGAGGAGGGGGGGGGCGCCGTCGCGCAGCTCCACGCGCAGATGACCGACCTCAACGTGCGGCGCAACTCCCTCCTCGTCGAGTTCACGGAGCAGCACCCCCAGGTGCAGGAAATCGACGCCCGGAAGCGGGACGTGATTCGGGACATGCTCCAGGCGCTCCGAAACCGGCGCGAGGCCCTCCGCAGGCAGGAGCAGCTCCAGCAGGCGGCCCTGGACGAGACGAAGCAGGCGTATCAGAAACTCCCCGATCTGAGCCTCACCCTGGTCAACCTCGAACAGCAGATCAACCTCAAGGGCGAACTCCTGCTCTTTTACGAGAGGCAGGCCCAGGAGGCCGAGATCCGGCAGAAGGAGGAGGTCCAGGAGGTCGAGATCATCCAGAGGGCCCTGCTCCCGGACGCGCCCATCAACCCCTCCTCCCCCACGACCACCTCGGCGGTGGGGACCATCCTGGGGCTGATCCTCGGCATCGTCTTCGCCTTCATTGCCGAGACCCTGGACACCTCCATCGGCACCATCGAGGACGTGGAGGAATACCTCCAGGTCTCCGTCGTCGGCATCATCCCCCACATCGACATCGACGAGGTCAAGGAGTCCCTCATCCGGAAGGGCGTCTCGGCGCAGGACACGGAGACCCTCGAACGGCGGGCGCGCCTGGCCGCCCACTTCGACCCTCAGTCCACCATAGCCGAGAGCTACCGGGCGCTCCGGACGAACATCCAGTTCGTCAACGTGGAGCGGGGAGCCAAGGTCATCTCCGTGACGAGCGCCTCCAACCAGGAGGGGAAGAGCATCACCGTCTCCAACCTGGCCATGACCATGGCCCAGGCCGGCAACCGGGTGCTCCTGGTGGACTGCGACCTCCGCAAACCGACCGTCTACCGGATGTTCGGTCTCGACCGGGAGCCGGGCCTCACCGACGTCATCCTGGGCAACTACGAGTGGCGGGACGTGGTCCGGACGGTCACCGACATCATGACGGGCGGGCTCGGCATGGAAGACATCATGATGACGCCCGGCATGGACAACCTGAACATCATCACCAGCGGGGCCATCCCCCCCAACCCGGCGGAGATCACCGACTCTCGAAGGATGAACGAGTTCATCGCGCAGGTCCGGGAGGCCTACGACGTCGTCCTGTTCGACTCCCCGCCCGTCCTCCAGGCCACCGACGCCACCGTCCTCGGCACGAAGGTGGACGGCGTCCTGATGGTCTACAAGATCGGCCAGATCTCCCGCGGGGCGCTGCGGCGGGCCAAACTCCAGCTCGACAACGTCAACATCCCCGTCCTCGGCGTCGTCCTCAATGGCCTGCGGGCGGAGGTGAGCGAGGACTTCCAGGACCTCCGGTACTACACCTACTACTCCTACGGGTCCGATCATAAAGAGCTGACCCCGATGGAAAAATTCTGGAAAAAGCTGCAGCCCATCCAGGAGACGTTCCAGAAGGCGCGCGGCTGGCTCCGCCGCAAAGACCGGGAGGAGCCCCCGCCTCCGCCAGCCGAAGTCGAGCTTGAGGTCGAGCCCACCTGGTGGGACCTGACCGCAAAAATCCTCCTCTACCTCCTCCTGGGCGGCCTGGTCGTCCTGGGCCTGCTCTGGCAGGTCGGGTTCTTCGACGCGCCCCGCCGGTCGTCCCCGCCGCCGCTGCGAAGAGGGCCTCAGGGGCAGATGAAACCGGGGAATACGCCGCAGACCCGCGCCAGCCTCACGGTCTACAATCCTGAGCCAGGCGTCGGGGATCAGGGCGTTCAGCATTCAGCATTCAGCGTTCAGCGTTCCGAAGCCGTTCCCCTGTCGCCCCCTCTCTCCCTCTCCCCTGACAGGGGCGTTGGGGCGCAGGACTCCACCGGCCCGTCAGAAGGACCGGCGGAGGATCGGCCGGCCTCCGGTGTCCGGTCTGTCTCCCCCCAGACCGGACACCGGTTCGCCGTGCAGGCCGGCGCGTTTAAAGACAAACAGCGCGCCGCCCGGCTCGTCCAGCGCCTCCGGAAGGTGGGCTACGACGCCCGGACCCTGCCGGTGGAGGCGCGAACGAGCGACGCCCTCACCCGCGTCGTGATCGTCGGGTTCGACTCCCCCCAGGCCGCCGGTGGCAAGGCCCACCGCCTCCGCCGTTCCGGCCTGGTCCCCCGCGCCGCCGTCGTGGACCTGGGGGAGACCCCCGACTCCACCGGCGCGACCTGGGCCTCCCTCGACAACGAGGCGGTCGCCCCGGCGGCCGCGCCGAGATGAAAATAGCGCGGGAATGATTCCCGCGCTATATCTAAGAAGTCGCCTGATCATAGAAGGGCACGCCTTGCGGCGTGCCCTTCCGTTTTCCGCTTGACATTTGCCCTGTCTGGCTATATGATGTCATTTCACGTCTGCCGTCTGCCGTCTGCCGTCTCACGTCTTTTCCGAAAGCGAGGCTTCATGTTCACGACCACGAAGGCGCTCTACCTGAAACAGATCAAGGCGGGATACCAGCGGGACCTGGAGAACTACGAAAAGGGCCTGGCCGACTGGCGGAAGGCCGTGGATCCCTACCACTTCTTCGGGTTCACCCCCCCCGCCGGCCCCCCCTACACGGCCTTCGTGGAGGCGTTCCTCTACACGGTCGAGAAGGACCGGACCTGCGCGGAGCGGGCGCGGGAGCGCCTGGTCACCTACCGGCAGTTCGTGGACGCCTACCCGCCCGACTATCACAGGGCCAGGTGGGAGTACGAGGACGGCCTCCCCCCCATCCCCAGCATGTTCACGCTCCCGCCCTACCTCCAGGCGTATCTCTGGATCAAAGACAGCGGCGTCCTCGCCCCGGAGGACCACAGGACCGTCGAGCGGATCGTGGCCGACAGCATGCCCGCCTTCTTCCGCTTCCCGGAGTGGGGCGCGCACAACCGGACGGCCCTGCGCGCCTGGGCGATGGCCCTGGCCGCAAAGGCGTTCCCCCATCACCCCGACGCCCCCGACTGGGGGCAGATCGCCCGCGTCTTCGGCGACGACAGCCTGAAGGGCTGGTCCATCGAGGACGCGATGCTCTACCACGCCGTCTGGACCCACGCCCTGATCAACTACGCCGACGCCATGGGTGACGCCTCCTACTTCCGCCGGGTGACCGCGAAGTACTACTTCGACTACTACGTCAGCCTGATGTCCCCGGCGGGCATGCTCGCCGACTTCGGGGACTCCAACTGGCGGACCAACTGGCCCTACTTCATCGCCTGCCTGGAGCGGGGGGCAAGGGAGTATCGGGACCCCCGCATGCGCTGGGCCGCCTGCCACATCTACGAGACCTTCTTCGAGGAGTCGGGCCGGGACGATCGGTTCGGGTCGCCGCTCATGTTCATCTTCGCCTACCTCTGGACGGACGAGACCGTGAAGCCGGAGCGCCCGACCACCGGCACGCAGGAGGCCCTGGACGAACTCGTCGGCAAGAAGGTCGTCTTCAGGAACGGATGGGAACGGAGTTCCACCTTCCTCCTGCTCAACTACAAGCCGGAGACCGACTACGGGTTTGCGGGCCGGGAGAACACGAAGAACACCCTGGTCGTGGAGGCGGAGAAGACCCACCACGGCCACTCGGACGAGAACGCGATCTGCCTGCTGATGAGCCGGGGACAGGTCCTGCTGCACGACAGCGGCTACCGGGAGCGCCTCCCGAACGGCAAGTACCGCGCGGACATGTACCACAACAGGATCGTGGCGCGCCCCGAACTCCTCCGGCGGGACGACGACGTCCTCGGCTTCCTCCACGACGACGGCCATCACCGCCCGATGGAGACGCAACGCATCGACTTCTACACCTTCGAGGAGGTAGACTTCTCCCGGACGCGGGCTACAGACCACGCCATGGGTTACCGATGGGACCGGATCGTGGCCTACCTCAAGGCCGAGGACCTGTTCGTGATCTTCGACGGGATCGAGGCCCTGCGCCCCGGCCGCCTCGCCCTCTGCAACCTGTTCTACACCCACGAGATTCTGGGCCAGGGGCCGGGCTGGTTCAACACCCGCATCGGCAAGCTGGACGGCTACGGCCCGGAGGATGGCCCCGCCTCCCTGCTCATCGCGATGCCACAGGCCCCGGACCGGTGGGAGGGATCGCAGGTCACGCGGCGCCACTTTATGGACGAGACCTGCGTCTACCAGGCCCACTGCGCGGACTTCCGGCCCCGGGACTTCGCGGCGTTCGTCACCCTCCTCATCCCGATGGACCGGAAGCAGGACGCGGCGGAGGTCGCTGGCCGCATCTCCCTCCCGCCGGTCAGCCGCTCCCCCCGCGCCGCGGCGGTCTGTCTTGCGGCGGGCGGAAAGCGCATCACGGTGGGCGTCAAGCTCGACCTGGAGGACGAGATCCTCCGGAGCAACGTCCGCCCGAAGTACAGCTGGACCTCAGGGGCCACGACTTACGGAGATGTGGAGACCGACGCCCGCTTCGTCTACAGCGCGGAGGAGGGAGGGCGGTTGACCTACGCCTTCACAGAGGCCGTCCGGCTCCGCTACCGGGGGCAGGACATCTTCGCCCCGAAGGGGTGTTCGTTCCCGTTGCAATACGAGGGGCCGTGGGTGCAGGATGGGATCGCGAAATGGAGGGCGTGGGAGAAGAAAAACGTCGCGTTGAAATAGCGCAGGGAGGTCAACATGAAATCCAAAGCCAGACGGAAGGGATCGCGGCACAGGCGGAAATTGTTGCGGCAGGGGAAGGCCCGGAAGACGCGCCGGGGAAAGTTCCTGGTACGGGCGTA
Source organism: uncultured Gemmatimonas sp. (assembly GCA_964428665.1). Taxonomy (GTDB): domain Bacteria; phylum Latescibacterota; class UBA2968; order SICM01; family SICM01; genus SICM01. Next base: position 16,598 of record CAYRZX010000007.1, on the reverse strand, counting down.
AAAACGTAGGGGCGGGTTTGAACCCGCCCCTACAACGTTGATATGGCCCGTACGGGATTCGAACCCGTGTTTCAGGCGTGAGAGGCCTGCGTCCTGGGCCCCTGGACGAACGGGCCAGAGCCTTAAAAATATACGGATTCTTTTTCAGAAATCAAGGGCTTTCTTCAAAACCCACAGGGTTGGCCTGAGAGCCATAAGGCGCTGAAGGGAGAAAAAACAAAACCCCCGCCAGAGTCAAATCCGGCAGGGGCTCGAAGGAGCGGTCCAGCAGACCTACTTCACCATATCCTTCAGCTTCTTCAGCGGCAGAACCCTGACCCTGACGCTGGCAGGCTTCGCCGGGATGTTCATCATCTCGCCGGGCTTGAAGGGATTGGGCACGCCTTTCCGGGCTGGCTGGGCCGGCCTCTTGACCGCTTTCACTTTTAACAGGCCAGGCAGCGTAAACTGACCAGCAGCCCCCTTCTGGATATGCCTGTCAATCAGATTGCCCAATTCGTCCAGCACCGCAGCCGCATCCTTCTTGGCAACTCCCGTTTTTTCAGAGAGTTCCGCCAGGATCTGACTCTTTGTCAGCGGCTTTTTAATGGCAGCAGGCTTCTTGGCCATAGGCTCCCCTCATGCTATAAGTTGTGGTGGGATGGATTAAAATAACAGGGTATTGTAGCCATAATTTACGACCACATCTGCCGGAAGTCAAGGAGAAAGTGGCGTTGAGGGCTATTTTGCCAGGTCGATAAAAAAGGGTCACGAGATAATTCTCGTAACCCTTTGATTTTTATGGTGCGCCCAGAGGGAGTTGAACCCCCAACCTTCTGATCCGTAGTCAGGCGCTCTATCCAATTGAGCTATGGGCGCGAACTGAAGTCATCAGCCGTTCCGGGCGCCACCCTCCGCGCGCCTCCAAATCTATCACATCCCCCCTGCGAAGTCAAGCGTTTTCCCCACCCTTCATAGCCACGGAACCACTATAAAAACAGCCCCGGAAGTTGCCTTCCGGGGTTTGGGCGGGAATGCGATAAGGCTTTTATGAGCCTCATAAACATGTATCGGCAGAAGCGACTTTGACTTGAGAGGTATTCTGGATCTTCCGCCGCCTCAATATGCCTTCGCAAAGATCACCCTCCCCTCCGAAGCCTGGCCGCAGACGATGCATCGCCCGGCCTCCCGCTCCCGGTCGAACGGGATGCACCGGATGGTCGCCTTCGTCTCCTCCTTGGCTCTGGCCTCGCACGCCGCCGCCCCGCACCAGTGGGCCTTCATGAACCCGTCGTCCGCCCGGCGCGCCATCTCTTCATAGCGATCCACCGGAAACGTGTTCGCCTCCCGGAATGCGCGCGCCCGTTCCAGCAGCCCGCCCTGCGCCTCCTCCAGCAGGTCCTGGACAGCCCGTTCCAGCCCCTCCAGCGGGACAAATGCCTTCTCCCGGTTGTCCCTCCGCACGAGCACGACCTGCCCCTTCTCCACATCCTTCGGCCCGATCTCGACGCGCAGCGGCACGCCCGCCTGCTCCCACTCGTTGAACTTCCAGCCCGGCTTGTGCTGCTCCCGGTCGTCCAGCTTGACCCGCACGCCGGCCCTGAGCCGGGCCGCGACCTCTCGCGCCTTCTGCGTCACCGCCTCCTGCTCCGGCCCCGACCGGTAAATCGGCACGACCACGGCCTGGATCGGCGCCAGGCGCGGCGGCAGCCTCAGCCCCTGATCGTCCCCGTGCGCCATGACGATCGCCCCGATCAGCCGCGTGGACACCCCCCAGGACGTGGCCCAGACGAACTTCCGGTCCCCCTTCTCATCCAGAAACGTCACGTCGAACGCCTTCGCAAAGTTCTGGCCCAGGTTGTGAGAGGTCCCCGCCTGAAGCGCCTTCTTGTCCCCCATCATGGCCTCGATACAATAGGTCCTCAAGGCCCCGGCGAACTTCTCCGACTCGGTCTTGACGCCCGTGATCACCGGGATCGCCATGTAGTCCTCGGCGAACCGGCGATACACCTCCAGCATGCGGAGCGCCTCCTCCTCGGCCTCCTGTTCCGTGGCGTGCGCCGTGTGCCCCTCCTGCCACAGGAACTCCGTCGTCCGCAGGAACAGCCGTGTCCGCAGCTCCCAGCGCACCACGTTGGCCCACTGGTTGTAAAGCAGCGGGAGGTCCCGGTAGGACTGGATCCAGTTCCGATAGGTCGCCCAGATGATCGTCTCCGACGTGGGCCTCACCACCAGCGGCTCCTCCAGCGGCTCCCCGCCCCCGTGCGTGACCACCGCGCACTCCGGCGCAAACCCCTCGACGTGCTCCGCCTCCTTCTGCAGGAAGCCCTGCGGGATGAACAGCGGAAAGTAGACGTTTTCGTGGCCGGTCTCCTTGAACATCCCATCCAGGGCGCGCTGGACGTGCTCCCACAGGGCATAGCCATAGGGCCGGATGACCATGCACCCCCGCACCGGCGAGTAGTCGGCCAGCTTCGCCGCCGTCACAATGTCCGTGTACCAGCCCGAAAAATCCTCGGACTGCTTTGTGATCCCCTGCGCCATGTCGCTGTTTTTCGCCTTTCGCGCTCGCGAAAATACGAAAAAACCGAAACTCCCGAAACCGCCCTTCGTCCCCCTCCAAGGGGCAGGGTGGTTGTGCTTCGCGCCCTTCGCGTTTTTCGCACTTTTCGCGTTTCGCCTTTCGCCTTTTATGTCTTCCCCCCGATCTTCCTCTCGATCCGCTCCTGGATGTCGAACATCGTGCGGTCCGACCCGGCGATGTAAGGGACGGCCTTGAGGTCCATCTGCTCCACGACCTCCTGCAGGCTCTGGATGACCGCCGTCACCTTGCCCCCCTCCTTCAGGCAGATGTCCACCAGCCGCTGCGCATCGGGCGAAAGAGGCCTGCCGGACCCCTTGCAGAAGTCCGCGTAGCTCCAGATGGCGCCGTTGGAGTTGTTGATGTAATGGGCCAGCGTCGTCAGCGTCTGCCGCAGCGTCTCCACGCGGGCCAGCCGTCGCTCGTGCTCCAGCGCCTCCTGCGTCTTCTCCTCCACGCGTTGCTCCAGGACGCGCTGATGTTCCTGGAGTTTTTCGACCAGGTGCTCGTTCTGACGCCGCAGGGCCACGTTTCGCAGGCAGTTCGTCGTCGCGCGCAGCAGCTCCTCCACATCAAACGGCTTCTCGATGTAGTCGTAGGCCCCCAGCCGGAGCGCCTCGATGGCCGTCTCCTTCGACCCGTAGGCCGTCATCAGAACGACCTCGGTGGCAGGCCACTCCTGTTTGACCTTCCGCAGGAGCTGCATGCCGTCCATCCCCGGCATGCGGATGTCCGACACGACGAGATCGAACCGGGACCTCTCCAGCCTGGAGACCGCCTCGGCGCCGCCCACGGCGGCCCCGGCGTTGTAGCCCTGCTCCTCCAGGAACTCCGTGATCCCCCGGCAGACGTCCGCCTCGTCGTCCACGACAAGCACCGTCATACCCGTCAGAATCGGCTCCGAACCCGCCATACCGACCTCTGTCACAAGTAGCCCTGAGTCAAAAAGACAGCCCAAAGTCCAAAGTCCAAAGTCCAAAGAATCAGACTTGGAACTTGGAACTTGGAACTTGGAACTTTCTTTGTGAATGTAGGCAAATCCTCCGCCAATGGCAAACGAAATCAACGCGAAGCGGAAGAGGCGCAACCGCTTCCCGGCCTCTTTTCGACGCCTCGTCCCATCGTGTTCAAAAAATCGTTGACAAATGGGTCAAACAGGGCTATATTAAAATAGGGCTATGGGATGGCCCAAGTGGGGCTCTCGGCATGCTAGGGGTGGGATGTCCGGGAGCCCTCTTTTTTATGAGTGCAGGTCTATCCCTGCGGAGGCCCAGGGGTGTCCAGGATAACCTCTACAGAGGAATTTCGGAGACAAATTTTTGAACTGCCCGGGACGAATCTTCCTCTGTCCTGCCTCCGGAAGATCGGCTACGACCTCTCGGATGACGATGATCGGGATGAGGTCCTGAATCACCTTCGCCAGCTGGTGCGGGACGGATACGCCCCTGCCAACGGGCTTTATGGCCTGATCATCAACCACGCGATCTGAACCGCCCCCGGACTATCGGCACAGTATTTGCTTATTTTTCCCGATTAAAAAAGGCGTTTGCCCGGTCAAGGAGATCGGCAAACAACCGATAAATCTGATGAGGAGACAGAAAGGCGTCTATCGTTTACCGTGAACATTTTGGGCCAACCTGCAATGATGCGAATCCAATGCGAAAAATGCGGCGCGAACCATCGCATTGCAAAAGAAAAAATCGCCAACCGGATCGTGCGCGTCCACTGCCAGCGATGTGGCGCCGAGATGGTGATCGTGGGCCCGCCGGCCAGGCCACCGGAGGGCCGCCCTCCTGTTAAATCACCGGACAGGCGGTTGCATCGCCACATCCAGATGGAGGCCCGGAAACGCCGGCAGACCCGGAGACGGGCGTATCTCAGAACCATCGGACGGGGCGTGGCCTCCCTCTTCATCCTCCTGCTGGTCAGCCTGGGGAGCTACTTGATGGCCACGACGCCGGGGATCCCCAAGGCATACGTCGTTGCCTTTGTCGCCCTCAACGGCCTGTTCTGGGGCGCCTTCGTGGCGCGGGACCGGTGGACCCGGAACCCCGACGCCCACGCCTGACAGGTTAATGAACAGGGACATGCAGAATAGACAGGATGAGACGAAACCCTGCATATCCTGTATGTCCCTGTCACGACGCTGCTACAGGCCCAGCTTGAAGGTAATCCCCAGAGCGAAGACCGGATAATACTTGAACTCCTTCAGACCGTCCTCAACCTCCTGGACCTCCTGATTCAATTCGTTCCTGAAGTTCGCGTCAGAGGCAATGGGTCCCGTCGCGGCCAGAAAAACGTCAGGAGAGCCCTGGAACGCCACGCCCAGGTCGAACGCCACGCCGACCCGCCTGCCCGTCGCGTTGCCCCATCCGATGCTCAGATAGGGCGCGCCCGTCTTGAACTTCCCTCCCCCGTTGAGCGTCCCGACCTGATTGCTCGTGTAGGTCCTGGACCCGATGGTGTAGGAGGCCGTGATCTGGTCGCTCGCCATGTCCATTCTGTTCTTGTTAAAGAGCACGCCGCCGCTCAGCCGGAACCCGCTCCGGGGGATCGGGTGCAGGTCCAGCAAGACGGCGAATGAACGCAACTTGAGATCGACGTCGTATCTCACGCCGCTCTGAGTGCCGCTGAAGCTATACTTGAAGACGTTGAAGTTGCCCCGGAGGTTGACCTTGGGAACGATGGATGCAGTCGCGTCCACGCCGATGCCCAGGGTCCCTCCCTTGATGGTGAGGCCTGCCCTGGCGGCGTGGGCCGGGACGGTCCAGAGCAGGGCCGCGCACACCAGTCCGATAAGCCATAGCTTTTTCATTTTTCCCTCCCTTTTGTAACCTGTTGTCTACGTCCCCTCTTTCCACGAGCCGAGGTACTCCCTCTGCTCCGGCGTCAGTTCGTCGATCTCCACGCCCATCGCCTTCAGCTGCAGGCGGGCGACCTCCTGGTCGATCTCGTCCGGCAGCCGGTAGACCTTCGGCGCCATCTCCCGGTAGTGCCGGACGCCGTAGGCCACGCCCAGCGCCTGGTCACAGAACGACAGGGCCATCACCGTGGAGGGATGCCCCTCGGCGCAGGCCAGGTTGACCAGACGCCCCTCCCCGCACAGGTAGACCGCCCTGTCCCCGATCGTGTACTCCTCGAACAGCGGCCGCACCTCCCGCTTCCGCATCGCCAGCTTCTCGATCCCGGCCACGTCGATCTCGATGTCGAAGTGCCCCGCGTTGGCCAGCACCGCCCCGTCCTTCATCCGCTCCACCTGATCGGCCCGCACGGCGTGCTTCCCCCCCGTGACGGTCACGAACACGTCCCCCACCTCGACCGCCCGGTCCATCGGCATCACCCGGAACCCGTCCATCCGCGCCTGCAAAGCCCGGAACGGGTCCACCTCCGTCACCACCACCTCCGCGCCCATCCCCCGCGCGCGCGCCGCCACCCCCTTGCCGCAGCTCCCGTAGCCCGACACCACGAGCGTCTTGCCGCTGATCAGCAGGTTGGACGCCCGGATGATCCCGTCCAGCGCCGACTGCCCGGTGCCGTAGAAGTTGTCCATGAGGTGCTTCGTGTGGCAGTCGTTCACCGCGATCATCGGGTACTTCAGCGCCCCGTCTCGCTCCATCGCCCGCAGCCGGATCACCCCGGTCGTCGTCTCCTCGCACCCGAAGGCCACGTCCTTGAGGAGGGCCGGGTGCTTCGTGTGGATCTCCGACACCAGGTCGCACCCGTCGTCGATCGTGATGTGGGGCTTGAATGCGATCACCTCGTTCAGGAACCGGTAATAGTCCTCCCGAGACTCCCCCTTGTAGCCGTACACGGCGATGTCCTCGTAGGCCAGCGCCGCGGCCACGTCGTCCTGCGTGGACAGCGGGTTGCACGAGGTGATGGCCACCTCTGCCCCCCCCGCCCGCAGCGTCCGGACCAGAAACGCCGTCTCCTTCGTCACGTGAAGGGCCATCCCGATGCGATACCCCTTCAGGGGCTTCTCCTTCTCGAACCGCTTCCGCACCGCCATGAGCGCCCCCATCTGCTTCTCCGCCCACTCGATGTTCCGGAGCCCCTGGTCGTGCAGATTTATATCTTTAACCTGATATGGCATGATTGTCCTTTCCCCAAAAACGTTTGAACGTTTGAACGTTTGAACGTTTTATGCCGCTGCCCTCGCTGCTCGCCTGAGCGCCGCCGCCTTCTCCGTCTTCTCCCAGGCGAACTCGCTCCGGCCAAAGTGACCGTAGGCCGCCGTCCGCCTGTAGACGGGCCGGACCAGCTTCAGATACGTGATGATCCCCTTGGGCGTCAGAGAGAACTGCTCCCGCACCAGACCGGCGATCTTCTCGTCGTCGATGACCCCCGTCCCGAACGTGTCCACGTTGATCGACACCGGCTCGGCCACCCCGATGGCGTAGGCCAGTTGCACCTCGCACCGCTCCGCCAGACCCGACGCCACCACGTTCTTGGCGATGTGCCGCGCCGCATAGTTGGCGCTCCGGTCCACCTTGGTCGGGTCCTTCCCCGAAAACGCCCCGCCCCCGTGCCGCCCCATCCCCCCGTAGGTGTCCACGATGATCTTGCGCCCCGTCAGACCCGTGTCCCCGTGCGGACCCCCCACCACGAACCGTCCCGTCGGGTTGATGTGGTAGATCGTCTTCCGATCCAGATACTCCGCCGGAACCACCTGCTTGACCACCTGCTCGATCACGTCCCCGGCGATCCGTCGGTGCGTGGCCCTGGGGTCGTGCTGCGTGGAGATCACCGCCGTGTGCACCCGCACCGGACGGCTCTTCTCGTCATACTCCACCGTCACCTGAGACTTGCCGTCGGGACGCAGATACGGCAGCGTCCCGTCCTTGCGCAACTCCGCCAGCCTCATCACCAGCTGGTGCGCCAGCATGATCGGCATGGGCATCAACTCCGGCGTCTCCCGGCAGGCATACCCGAACATCATCCCCTGGTCCCCGGCCCCCTGCTCGGCGTGCAGCCCCTCCCCCTCCGTCACCCCTTGCGAGATGTCCGGCGACTGCCGGTCGACGCACTGGATGACCGCGCAGGACTTGTGGTCGAACCCGTAGTCCGAGTCCGTGTAGCCGATCTCCCGGATCGTCTCCCGCACCAGGTCCGGCACGTCCACCGCGGCCCGGCTGGTGATCTCGCCCGCCACCACCACCAGCCCCGTCGTCACCAGCGTCTCGCAGGCCACGCGGGAGCGGGGGTCCTGCGCCAGCATGGCGTCCAGCACCGCGTCGGAAATCTGATCGGCCACCTTGTCGGGGTGCCCCTCGGAGACCGACTCCGAGGTGAAAAGGCGTGTCTTCGACATAAAAACTCCTTAAAAAACGAGATTGTTTTCAGGGTCTTGCTGACTGCTGACTGCTGACTGCTGATCGCTGACCGTTCATCTGAAACTGATCTCCGAAGAGTCTCCCACGTTGAGGCGCTGCGCCCCCCCCTGCACCACCGCCCCATTGCCGATGAGGGACCTGTCCAGGATGCAATCCCGGACCACGGCGTTGACCCCGATGATCGAGTCCCTCACCACGGCGTTCTCCACCGTCGCGCCCTCGGCGATGGACACATGCGGGCCGATGACGGCGTTCTTCACGCAGGCGGAGGGGGACACGAAGGCGGGCGGCACGACGATAGCCTGTCCCTTCAGGTCAGGAGGGGGAAGCCGCTCCAGGAGATGCCGGTTGGTGTCCAGCACGGCTTCGGGGACCCCGCAGTCGTACCACGCCTCCACCGGAAAGGTCTTCAACACCCCGCCCCGTTCGACCATCATGGCGAAGGCGTCCGTCGCCTGATATTCCCCCAGCGTGGTGATGCCCCGCGCAATCAGCTCATCCAGACAGTCGTAGAGCAGAGCAGTGTTTCGGAAGAAGTTGACGCCGGGGATGGCCAGGTTCGACACGAACGTCGGCGGTTTCTCCACCAGACGAACAACCCGCCCCCCTTCCACGCAGACGACTCCAAATCGGGAGGGGTCTTCCACCTGCTTCACCCCGATGACCCCGTCAGCGTCCGCCTCAAACGCAGGGGTCAGGTCCCCCTCAAAGATGGTGTCCCCGTAGACGATCAGCGCGGGATCTCCGGACACCACGTCCCGCGACATCCAGATGGCGTGCCCCAGCCCCTTCCGCTCCGCCTGCACGCGGAAGGCCACCTCCCTGAACGAGTGGGCCCGCCTGGCGTAGTCCACGATCTGATCGCCCATGGCCCCGACGATCAGGGCCACGCGCTCGATCCCCGCCGCCGCCACCCGGTCCAGAATGTGTCCGACGATCGGCCTCCCCGCCACGTGCAACAGCGCCTTGGGCGTGGTGTAGGTGTGCGGGCGGAGCCGCGCCCCCACCCCCGCCGCCGGGATCACGGCCCAGGCGTTGCGCAGGATGCCCTCACCCGGCACGGGAGCCTCCCAGGTCGCCAGCCTCGGCGTCTTCGAGAAGCCCCTTGAGCGCCCCCCGGAGGTAGGCCCGGACCTGCGCGGGCGTCCGGCAGGACATCGCCTCGGACGCAATCGCCCTGGCGTCCGAAAGGCTGACGGACCGGATCACCCGTTTGATCTCCGGGATGGCGCTGGGGCCCATGCTGAAGCTGTTGAGACCCAGGCCGAGCAGCAGGACGGCGGAGAGCGGGTCTCCGCACATCTCGCCGCACATCCCGACGGGGATCCCGTAGCGATGTCCGGCCTCAATGGTCCCCCTGATCAGGCGGAGCACGCCGGGATGCAGCGCATCGAACAGGTAGGCCACCCGCTCGTTGCTCCGGTCCACCGCGACGGCGTACTGCACGAGATCGTTCGTCCCGATGCTGAAGAACTGCACCTCCTCCGCGATCTGGTCGGCCACCACTGCCGCCGAAGGCACCTCGATCATCGCCCCCACCGGGCACCCCTCGTCAAACGGGATGCCCTGGGCGCGCAGCTCAGACCGGGCCTCCTCCAGGACCTGCTTGGCCTCCAGGACCTCCTCCACGCCGGAGATCATCGGAAACATGATCCGGACGTTGCCGCACGCGCTGGCCCGCAAGATGGCCCGCAGCTGAGTCCGGAAGATATCCCGATGCGCCAGGCAGACCCGGATGGCCCGCCACCCCAGGAACGGATTCATCTCCGGCTGCGCGTGAAAGACGTGGGAGAGCTTGTCTCCCCCCAGGTCCAGCGTCCGGATGACGACCGGCCGGGGGGCCACTCGTTCGGCGATCCATCGGTAGGCCTGCGCCTGATCCTCCTCGGTCGGCAGCGCAGGCCGCGTCAGGTACAGAAACTCCGTGCGATACAGGCCGACCCCCTCAGCCCCGTAGCGCAGGACCATCTCCACCTCTTCGGGGAGGTCCACATTGGCCGCCAGCTCCACGCGGACGCCGTCGGTGGTCTCAGACAGAAGCCCCGTCAGGGTCGTCCGCGTCCGTTCCCGCTGCCTCAGCCGATCCGCCTCAGCCTGGTACCGCGCCACTGTCTCGGCGTCGGGGTTGATGAGGACGGTCCCCCGGACGCCGTCCACGATCAACAGATCGCCGGGCTCGATCGCCGCCGTCGCGGTCTCGACGCCCACCACCGCCGGGATGCCCAGCCCCCGGGCGATGATCGCGGCGTGGGCGGTGCTTCCCCCCACCTCCGTCACGAAACCGAGCACCCGGTCACGGCTCATGTGGGCGGTGTCGGACGGCGTCAGGGTGTGGGCCACCACCACCGCCTCCATGTCCAGGTTGGCCAGAGAGGCCCGAACCTCACCGCACAATTTCGCCAGCACCCGGCTCTCGATGTCTTCGAGGTCCGCCGTACGCCCCCGGTAATACTCATCCTCGATGGCGTCAAACTGCCGCTTGATGTCCCGCAGGGTCTGGTAGAAGGCGTACTCCGCGTTGGTGCGATCCTTGCGAATCCGGGAGGCCGTGGCGTCCGCCAGCATCGGATCTCTGAGCATGAGCAGATGGGCCTCAAAAATCTGGGCGTGCTCCTTCCCCAGCCGGGTCTCGACCTGGTGTCGCACCCTTTCGACGTCCGTCCCCACCTCCCGCAGCGCCCCCAGAAACCGCCCGACCTCCGGCTCGACCTCGGCCTCGCTCAGGTGCCTCCAGTCGAACCAGACGTCCCCCCGGTCGTGCGTAAACGCCTTTCCGATGGCGATGCCGGGAGATGCGGGAATACCTTTGAGCATGGGACACCCAAATCAAGTGACAAGTGCTGAGTGCTGAGTGCTGAGCAAAAGCAAAGAACAGTGTTTTTGCCTTTACTCAGGACTCAGGACTCAGGACTGCTCTTAATCGAACTTGCTCTCTATCACCCGGACCAGTTCCCTGGCGGCCTTCTCTTCGTCCTCCCCCTCGGCCCTGACCACGATCTCTGCGCCGGTCTCGGCCGCCAGCATCATGACCCCCATAATGCTCTTCCCGTTGACCTCCATGCCGTCCTTCGACAGAAGGATTTCCGAACGAAACCTCGACGACGCCTGCACGATCAACGCCGCAGGTCGGGCGTGAATGCCGAGGGAGTTCTTGACAATGGCCGTAAGCTGGACCATAGACGAAACGCGATGGGACAGGCCCTCCGGACAGCCCGGTCAGCGCGGAACGCAACCCGCTTGAAAAACCTGAATTCAGAAGGTGAATCTTATAGTATATCTCTAAAACAGGACTTTGTCAAGGGGAGTTTCATCGGCCCGTCCCCACTCGCGAAACCTGTTGACAGCCTCACCAGCCTCCCTTATTTTACCGCAAACCAACTCGCAGAAAAACCTGACCCCCGATCCCGACCTTATGCGGAGGATATCCTCATGACCCCCAAAATCGGCTTCATCGGCCTCGGCGCCATGGGCCTGCCCATGGCGAAAAACCTCATCAAGGCCGGATTCGACCTGACCGTCTATGCCCGGCGGCCTGAGCCTGCGGCGGAGGTCCGCGCCCTCGGGGCCCGGTCTGCCGACTCCCCCCGCGCCGTCGCGGAGCAGGTCTCGGTGGTCATCACCATCGTCACCGCCGACCCCGACGTGCGCGCCGTCATCCTCGGAGAGAACGGCGCGCTCGCAGGGATGAAAGCGGGGGGCGTCATCGTGGACATGAGCACGATCTCCCCCATGACCATTCAGGAGATCGCCCGGATCGCGGAAACGAAGGGCGTGGAGGTGATGGATGCCCCGGTCAGCGGCGGAGATACCGGGGCAAAGGCGGGCACACTGACCATCATCGCAGGGGGAAAGAAGGGGACGTTTGAGCGGTGCAGGCCCCTCTTCGAGGCCATGGGGAAGAACATCTTCCACGTGGGAGGGGTGGGGGTCGGCCAGGTCGTCAAGATCGCCAATCAGGTCATCGGCGGGACGATCCTCGCCGTCGTCTCAGAGGCCCTGGTCATGGGGGTCAAGGCCGGGGCGGACCCGGAGGTCCTGCGGCAGGTGATCGGCGTCAGTTCGGGAAACTCCAACCTGTTCCAGGCGCGGGTGGGGGACTTTATGCTGAAGGACCAGTTCCAGCCGGGATTCATGCTGGACCTGATGAAGAAGGACATCGGCCTGGCCCTGGAGATCGGCAAAGCCCTGAGCGTCCCCATGCCCGTGGGCGCTGCGGCCTACCAGCACTACGCCGCAGGGACGAGCATGGGCGTCGGACGGGAGGACTTCTCCGCCGTCTGCAAGGCCGTGGAGAAGATGGCAGGGGCGCGGATCGTGCCGAGAAAAAACGGGTAGGGGCGCAGCACGCTGCGCCCCTGCTCAGGACTGCTTCTGACTCGCCTGGATCACATCCCTCACCGACCGGACGAGCTGGGTGATCATGACCGGCTTGATCAGGACGCACTGGACCTTGAGCTCGGACAGCGCCTCCGCGAACTGGTCGTGAAAGCTGCTGATGATGATGATCGGCAGCCCTGGGTGTTTCTTGCGGATGGCGCGGATGCTGTCGATCCCGTTCATGTTGGGCATGACGATGTCCATGATCACCAGGTCGAAGGGCTTGCTCGTCGCCGCGCGGAGCGCCTCCTGTCCGTCCGTGGCGGTCTCGATCTCATACTGGTGCCCCTCCAGAGCCGTGCGGTAGAGCTCCAGAATGAACGGGTCGTCGTCAGCCACCAGGATCCTCTTTGGAGTCATCGCGCGATCACCTCAGCCGTGGCCCGTGCGACGACGACCTCCTCGTCCGTCCGGATGACAAAGACCTTGACCCGGCCTCCATCCGCGGAGATGAGCCGCTCAGGCGCTCCCGACCTGTTTTTCACGTTATCGACCGTCACACCCAGAAACTCCAGCCCCGCGCAGATGCGGCGGCGCACCTCGACCCCCTTCTCGCCGATCCCCCCCGCAAAGGCCACGGCGTCCAGCCCCCCCATCGCCGCCGCATAGGCCCCGATCTGCTTCTTCACCCCGTAACAGAAGGCCTCAAGGGCCAGCCGCGCCCGGTCGTGCCCCCTGCCCGCGGCCTCCTCCAGGTCCCTCACGTCCCCGCTCACGCCGGAGATGCCCAGCAGCCCCCCCTCCTCCGACAGCGCCCTCCGCGCCCCCGCCGTCGAGAGCCCCTCCCGGTCCATCGCGTAGAGGACCGCAAACGGGTCCACCGCCCCGGTGCGCGTGGCGTTCAGGACCCCGTCCTGAGGAGAGAACCCCATGCTCGTGTCGACGGACCTTCCGCCCCGGATCGCGCAGACCGAGGCGCTCCCGCCCAGATGGCAGGAGACGATCCGCAGCCCCTCGGCGGGAAGACCCAGCAGCCGGGGGACGCGCTCCGCCACGTAGCGATGCGACGCCCCGTGGAAACCGTACTTTCGGATGCCATACCGCTCATACCACCGGTAAGGGACGCCATAGATGTGCGCATAGTCCGGGATCGTCGCGTGAAACGCAGGCTCGAAGACCCCCACCAGCGGGACCCCCGGCGCGGCATCCCGGAAGATGCGGATCGCCCGGATGTAGGGCGGGTTGTGCGCCGGGGCCAGGTCGTTGTAGTCCGCCATGCGCCCCAGGACCTCGTCGGTCAGCGGGTAAACCCCCGGCTCCCCCCGCAGGTGGACCGTCTTGAACCCCACCGCCGCCAGGTCCCGCAGACCCCGGACAGGCCCCCCCGGCTCCGTCAGCGCAGCAAGCGCGTGCCGGATCGCAGCCGCATAGTCGGGGATCTCCGCCTCCCCCTGAACCGCATCCCGCCCCTCCACCCGATGCTCAAAAGCAGAGCTGCCCTCACCGACCCGCTCGATCCGCCCCTCCGCCAGGACGCGCTCCGAGGGCATGTCGAACAGCCTGTACTTGAACGACGTGCTGCCGACGTTGGCGACGAGGATGTTCACGGCTTTTTCAACTCCTCCATCACCCGCCTCACCACCGCCTCGATCAAAGCCTCGTCCCCGCCCGCCTTCGGCGCCGTGGCCTCGGCCCGGTGCGGACACGTCGGACAGCGCGTCTCCTGGGCCTTCTTGAGCATCTCCCGCGTGTCGCAGACCGGGAAATCCCCCCGGATGCCCAGCCGCTCCCGGATGCCCATCAGCTTCTGCACATCCGCGTTGCTCAGCGCCCCGACCCCGCCCAGATGATGAGCGACCAGCGCGATCTTGGCAAAGTGCTCCAGCGTCTCCATCTTGAAGTAGGCGTTCATCAGGTCCGGCCCGACCGTCGTCGCCCCGTGGTTCTGGAGGAGGAAGGCGTCGTGGTCCTGGACATACCTCCGGATGGGCTCCGAGATCTCCTGCGTCCCCGGCGTGCCGTAGGCCGCCAGCGGGACCTCGCCCAGCGTGATGACCACCTCCGGCAGCACGCACGGCGTCAGGGGGATGCCCGCCACCGCGAACCCCGTGGCCGTGGGCGGATGCGCGTGGACCACGGCCCGGATGTCGGGCCGCTCCCGGTAGAGCATCAGGTGCATGCCGATCTCGGACGAGGGGTTGAGCGCCCCCGACACCCGCTTCCCGTCCATGTCGCACAGGACGATCTGGTCCTCCGCCAGCATCCCCTTGCACAGGCCCGACGGCGTGGCCCAGATCCGGTCCTCCGAGACCCGCACGCTGATGTTCCCGTCCGACGAGACGACGTAGCCGTTTTGGTAGATGCGCTGTCCGACCTCGACGATCGCGCGCTTGACGTGATACGGAGATTGCATCCTTATCCTTCTGCCATGTCAATCCGGTCCACCGTGCCCACGATGACCGACCGGATGGGGGGCTCCCTGAGGTTCAGGATCTCCCCCGCCGACCGCCCCTCCCGGAGCACCAGCACCGTCTCCCCCGCGCCCGCCCCCACCGTGTCCACGGCCAGCATGGAGGCCCCGTCCGCCTCGCCGGACGGCCTCACGGGCTGCACGACCATCAGCTTCGTCCCGCGATACGCGGGGTGCTTGACCGTCGAGACGACGCTTCCGAGGACCTTCGCAAGAAACATGAAACTCTGCCTTCTCCTTACACATCCACCCTGTCCACGATCCCCACGATGGCCGCGTCCACAGGCCCGTAGCCCGACGGCAGGGCCTTCGGGGCCTCCCGCGCCCCCACCCAGAACACGGCGTCGCCCGGCCCGGACTGCACGACGTCGGCGGCCACGAAGGGGTCGCCCGCGGCCTCCCGGCGGTGGTCCAGCGGCTGCACCACCAGCAGCTTGAGGCCCCTCAGGTTCTCGTCCTTCCGGGTCGCCACCACCGTCCCGATGACCTTGCCGAGATACATTTATACAATCCGCAAATAGTCCACCATAGTACAGCGCCGGCTCCGCGTGAACGTCCGCGCCGACGTGCACCCCTCCCCGGTCGGCCCCGCGATCGAAAACGACGTGAACCCCTCGCCCCCGACCCCCAGCCCCGCATATGACGGGCCGTTCTTGACGTAGAGGCAGGCGTTGCACCGCTTTCCCAGAATCGTCATCGTCTCCACATTGCGGGAGTGGATCACAAAGGTGTGCCGGTAGCCGTGCTCCGCCCGGATCGCGCAGTCGATGGCCGCCGCCGCGTCCGGGACCCGGACGAGGGGCATGAACGGCATCATCTGCTCCTCCTGCACGAAGACGTGCTCGAACCCCGTCTCTCCGATCAGCAGGCGGACGCCCCCGTCGATCTTCAGCCCGATCCGCTCGGCCAGGACAGGCGCATCCCGCCCGACCAGCTCCCGGTTGAGCGCCAGCTCCCCCTTGCTGTCGCGCTTGAAGGCGATGCCCGCCAGGGCCTCGATCTGGCCCGCGTTCAACTCACAGGCCCCCTGCCGGAGCATGAACCGCTTCAGGTCGTCCGCGACCGACGCGACGACAAACGTCTCCTTCTCGCCGATGCAGAGGATGTTGTTGTCGAACGACGCCCCGGCGATGATGTCCCGCGCGGCCTTTTCGAGGTCCGCCGTCTCGTCCACCACCGCGGGCGGATTGCCCGGCCCGGCCACGACCGCCCGCTTGGGCGCGTTCATGGCCGCCCGGGCCACCCCCGGACCGCCCGTGACCAGAATCAGGGCGACCCCGGGATGCCTGAACAGGGCGTTGGCCGTCTCGATCGTCGGGCTCTCCACCATCGTCAGGAGGTTGGGCGGCCCCCCCGCGGCCACGATCCCCCGGTTGATCCTCTGGAGACCGAACGCCGACACCCTCCTGGCCCCCGGATGGGGGTTGAACACGACCGAGTTCCCGGCGGCGAGGATGCTGATGGCGTTGTTGAGAATGGTGGGGACAGGGTGGGTGGAGGGCGTGACCGAGGCGATGACGCCATAGGGGGCCATCTCCACCACGGTCAGGCCGTGGTCGCCGGTCCACGCCTTCTGCTCCAGGTCCTCCACGCCCGGCGTCAGCGTGGAGACGATCACGTGCTTTTGCGTCTTGTCCGGGACGTTCCCCATCCCGGTCTCCTCGCAGGCCCGCCGGGCGGACTCCTCCGCCATGTCCAGCCCCGCCTTCCGGATGGCCGCGACGATCTCCCTGCGCCGCTCCAGGGACAGCCCCATCAGTTCCCTTTGAGCCTTCTCCGCCGCATCCACGGCCGCGTCCACATCCTGGAACACCCCGTCGTTGTCGGGCGATGGGGCCCCGGCCTGTCCGCCGGCCTGAGACAGGGTGCGGAGGACCTCCTCCACGATGGCCCGGATGCGAGATTCGTCGATGTTCAT
>CAYRZX010000006.1:0-55161 GCA_964428665.1 uncultured Gemmatimonas sp. | reverse complement strand
GCGATGGTCGTCTCCGAAGACACCTCCGCGTCGGGCACCGGCTCCGGGATGCCGATGGTGGGCCGGGCCGCGGCCTGCGACACCTGGATCTGCGGCGCGGCCTGCTGGTTGGTCAGGGAGGGCGGCGGCCCCAGGTCCTGATACTTGATAAACCGGACCGTGCGCACCGGATCCTCTCGCTCCATATACCACTGAATGCCGAGATAGATCGCGCCGGCCACGAGGTGGCCGGCGGCGGCGTAGGTGAACGCCCTCTGGACGTGCTGCCGATAGAAGCGTTTCAGCTCGGCCGCGCCGTAATCTACGATGCTGAGCACCGTGGCTGTCATGCTCATGCCTTGGATAACACCTCCTTATCGCGGTCCGTCATGGGCGCCACGCTGAATCGGGTGACGTTGCCGATGTTCAGTTCATCCAGCATGTCCACCATCATGTGATAGCGCGCCTTCCGGTCGAGCTTGATCAGCGTGATCAGCTTGGGGTTGGCCTTGTTCTTCTCCGAGAGGAGCGTCTGAATTTCCCTCATCTCCACACGCTGCGGCCTCTCCCTCCCGATGGCCCAGAAGACCGCGCTGCCCTCGGTGACGAAGAAGGTCATCAGGTTCGACTCGGCGATATCCACCTTCTGCTCGGAGGGGGGCAGGTTGATCTCCATGGTCTGCGGCGCTCGAAAGACCGTCGTGACCATGAAGAAGATCAGCAGCAGAAAGGCGATGTCCACCATCGGCGTCATGTCGATGCGGATGCCCATCCGCTTCTTTGGCTTCTTTCCCCCCATCTTCTTGGTTCTACGCGGTTGTGCGCCTTCGTCAACAGCGGCCATAGCGTACCACCTCCTTTATGGGGTCCCACCCGGTTTCTTGTCCTCCTCCAGCAGGGTCACCATGTTGAACCGGGTGTTCCCGGTCCGCTGGAGGATGTCCATCAGGTCGTTGATCACGCCGTAGTCCGCGTCCTTGTCCGCCTTGATGGCCAGGCGGAGCTTCGGGTTCTTGATGCGGGCCTGGATCACGTGATTCTCCAGGTCCGCCAGCGACGTGGACTGCTCCACCCCCGACCCGCCGACCTTGAAGAAGATCTGGCTGTTTTTGTCCACGGCCAGGATCATCACGTCGGACTCCGGCAGCTTGATCTCCGAGTGGGAGGAGGGCAGCTCCATCATCGCCTCCTCCGGCGGCTTGAACTGCGTCGTGCTCATGAAGAAGATCAGGAGGAGAAACGCGATGTCCACCATCGGCGTCATGTCGATCCTGATCCCGACCCGGGGTTTCTTGTGTATCGCCATGTCTGCTCACCCCTCGCGCTATTGTGCCCGGCCGGTCAGGAGCTGCACGACGTTGTGGGTCGTCTCCTCGATCTCGTAGCTGAAGCTGTCCACCTTGTTCGTGAAGAAGTTGTAGGCCACGATCCCGACGATCGCCGCGAACAGCCCGCCCGCCGTGTTGATCAGCGCCTCCGAGATGCCCAGGGCCAATTGGATGGCGTCCGGGGCCCCCTGCCGGGCCATGGCGTGAAAGGCCCGGATCATGCCGACGGTCGTGCCGAGCAGCCCCAGCATCGTCGCGATGGATGCGATGGTGGACATGGCGATCAGGTTGCGCTCCAGCAGGGGGATCTCCAGGGCGCTGGCCGTGTCGAAGGCGTGCTGGATCTCCGACACCTTCCGCTCTTCGTGCATGTCTTTCTCCCGGTCCACCTGCCGGAACCGCTCCAGCCCGGCCCGCAGGATGTTGGCGCACGACCCCCGCTGGTCGTCGCACAGCGACAGCGCCCCGTCGATGTCCCTCTGCCGCACCCGCTCCACCACGTTCACGGCGAACTGGATCATCGACCCCCGCCCCTTCGCCTTGTTTAACGTCATCATGCGCTCGATGATGAACGTGATCAGCATGATACTGACCATCAACAAAGCGATCACCGTCGGCCCCCCATCCTGGACGAACTTCGGCAAAAAGAACAGATAAATGATGCTCGACACGACCAGTGCCGCAATCAACACCACTGTGATGAAGGTCGATTGACGCATGAGTCCTCCTCCTTGCCCTCTGTGGAAAAACCGTCATCGTGAAACGCAAACCACCTCTGGTGAAATTTCGCTCGATAAAGTCTTCACGGCCCCATTCACGGCCCCCCTTCCAATCGCTCCAGCCTGGATTGGGCGTCTCTGTTGTGGCGAGTCATTCTTCGCCTAACCGCTCCAGACCCTGCTGGGCATCTGTGTTGTTGGAATCCATCCTCAAGATTCTTCTAAATTCCTCTTTGGCCTTTTCCAGCTGTTTTGACAGGACGAGACCCTGGGCCAGCAGGACGCGGGCCTGGATGTCGTTCGGCTTCTGCGCCACGGCCCGCTGAAGATAACCGACGGCCTGCCCCGCCACGCCCTGAGACTCCTTGTGCTTCTCGGCCTTCTGAAGGGCCTGCGCCTCCAGCAGATAGGCCAGACCCACCTGCTTGAGCGCGTCCACGTTCTTCGGGTCCAGGTCCACGACCTTCAGAAACGCCGACTTGGCCTGGGCGCTGTTCTTGGTCTCACCATAACAGACCCCCAGCATGAGGTAGGCGTTGGCGTTGTCGGGCTTGAGTTGCGTCACCTTCCTGAACTCTTCAATGGCCTTGGAGTAAGCCTTCTGCTGAAAATAGGCATACCCCACGTTGAGATGTATGCTCCAGTTCTCCGGGTCCTGCTCCAGCCTCTTCTGGAACATCTCGACGGCCTCGCCGTAGCGCTTGGCCCTGTAGAGTTCACCTCCCAGTTCACTGTAGACCATGCTCAGCTTCGCCTTGTCGTCGGGAAAGGTCGCCACCGCGCTGTCCAGGGCGGGCTTCACGTCCGACAGGATCGCCCCATAATCGCTCTTCTTGATGTAACACAGCCCCAGCAGGCGATACAGGATCGCCAGCTTGGGGGACGATTGCAGCTTCTCCTTCAGGTTGGGGATGGCCTCGTCGTACCGCCCCTGCTGGTAGAGCAGATAGCCCAGGGCCCCCTCCACGCCGCCGTTCCCGGACGTGTCCTTCTCGGCGATCGTCTTCATCGTCTCGATGGCGGCAGTGGTGTCTCCCGAGGACTTCTGCGCCTCCGCAAGCCCCTTGAGCGCCCCCACGAACTCCGGGTCGATCTGCGTGGCCTTCTGATACGCCTCCACGGCCCGCGCATGGTCCTTGTTCTCGGAGGAGATGTCCCCGATCAGGGCGTGGACCTCGGCGTCGTCGGAGACCAGCGTCGCCGCCTTCTCCAGGTAGGGGAGCGCCTCGGCGCGGTAGGTCTGCGTCTTGGCCATGGCCTTGGCCAGCTCCACAGGGAGCTTTGTGTCCTCAGGATGGAACTCCACCGCCCGCTTCAAAAGAGGCACCGCCTCCTCGTAGCGGGGGGGTTTCATGATCATGTAAAGGTTGATCAGGTCCTTGTAGACCGGGACGAAGTTGGAGTCCGCGGCCACGGCGTCCTGCCACGCCTTGAGCACCTCCGGCCACTTGCGATCCTTGAAATGCATCTTGCCAATGGAGTAGTGCACGTCAGGATCGTTGGGGTTCAGCTCCAGCGCCTGGTTGTATTCGTTCACGGCCAGCTCCGTGATCAGCTGCTTGGCGTAGATGTCGCCGAGGGCCTTGTGATACGTCCCGTTGCGAGGGTCTTCGGTGGTGGCCCTGATCAGCCACTTGTTGGCGGCGTTCAGGGAGTCCTCGGCCATCTTGACCAGGCCCATGCCATAATACAGCGGGCCCAGAGGCTTGAGCTGCTGCTCGATGCCCTTCTTGAAGGCGGCCTCTGCCTCCGCCCGCTGACCCTTCTCAAGCTGAATCAGGCCGGCCTCGAACCTCGCCTCCGCGTACTTCGGCTTGAGCCTCAACGCCTCCTGGAACTCCGACAGCGCCTCGTCAGGCCGGCGAACCCCCTTGAGCGCCACGCCCAGCAGATGATGCGCCTCGGCTGAGGTGGGCATCTGCTGGACAGCCTCCTGGAGAAGGGGGAGCGCCGTCTTGTAATCCCTCCGGGCGATGGACGCCTGCGCGCGCGACAGCGCATCCTGAGCGTCCCCCACCCCCGGCCGCAACAGCTGCAAAATAACGATGACCGTCGTGATCCGCAACCCCATGCCTGTCCATTTTAAAAACCTATCCTGGGCCATCCTGCCGGTCATCGCCACTCCTTTCTGACATCTGTGCTCTATAGCTCATTTCGTGAGAAGCTCTTGCTTAAGCTGAATGACCCTCTCCGGCACGGTGTCGGGCACCAGCCCCTCTGATTCCACGACCAGCTGTCCCCTCTGGCTGGTCAAAAACGCAACGAACCCCGCCCGCGGGGAGGCCTCCACCGCCCCACCCGTCGTGCAGACCAGCAGAGGGCGACGGATCGGATACCGGTTCTGGTAGACGCCCGACGCAGAGGCGCCGACGAACTCCTCGCCCGGCCTCTGGGCGATGCGAAGGGCCTTGACGCGCCCCCCCTTGAGCCACGCCAGGCCGACGCAGCCGATGCCCCCCGGCTCGGAGGCCACCCGGTCCACCACCTCCTGCGAGGTCCGGCAGAGGACCCCCCTGACGAAATCCCCCCCCGCCAGCGCCCGCTGCCGAACGACCTCGTAGGTCCCTGAGTTCCGGTCGCGGACCACGGGGACCACGGGCCGGTCATCCTCCCCGACCTCGCCCCACGACCCGACCCCTCCCCCCAGCAACCCGGAGACCTGCGCCAAGGAGAGGCTGTCCACGCGGTTTTGGGGATGAACGATGACGGCGACCCCATCCACGGCGATGCGGTAGGTGTTCAGCGGAATGCCCCCCTCAGAGGCTGCCCTTCTCTCGTCTTCCCCCACGTCCCGTGAGATGACCGCCAGCCCCGCCTCACCGCTGAACAGCTTGACCAGCGCCCCTCGAGAGTCGGTCGGAACGACGTCGATCCGCGCCCCCGGATAGAGCGCCATAAAGGTCCGCGCCTCCCGCTCGATCAGCGGGAGGGCGCTGTCCGCGCAGGCCACGGTCAGACGGCCGCTCAGGGCCGTCTCCCCGGAGGGTCCGCATCCCCAGCCCCCCGCGCACATCCCGACCCAGAGGACAACCGCCCACCCAGAACGCTGAACGCTGAACGATAAACGCTGAAGTAAAAGCATATCTGTTTTGTTTTTCGTTCATCGCTCATCGCTCATACTTCATCGTTGTCTTCATCATTCATCGTTGATTCGTCTCCCCTTCATCCGCATCTGGACGAACCGGAGCACCCCGTAGAGGAGGACGACGATCCCAAAGGTCACACGGACCTGATCCCCCCCGGTAAACTTCGGAACCAGAAAACCGGAGATGATCAGAACGCCGCACCCCACCATCAGGGCGGAGACGACATAGCCCAGGATATTCAGGAGATTTTCCAATGGGCTAATGCCCCCCCCCGCCGTGAGGGGTCTCCGTCGCGGGCGTCTCCTCCGTCACCCGGAGGCCGGGCGTCTCGGCGAGGGTCGTGCGAGTCCCCCCCTCCCCGGCCTTCCCGTTGGCCGCCGGGGCCTCGCTGCCCAGGACGACGATGTCGATGCGGCGGTTCTTGGCGCGATCTTCAGGCGTGTCGTTCGGGGCCACGGGCCGATATTCTCCGTACCCCGACGTGGAGATGCGCTGCGGGTCCAGACCGTGCCTTTCAACGAGGTAGGTCCAGGCGTTGGACGCACGGGCGTTGGAGAGAGCCATATTGTTGGCGTATGTCCCACTGATCGGGACGTCGTCCGTGTGACCTTCGACGCGAAGGGTGCTGTTATATCTCTTGAAGACCTCTGCGAGGCTGTCGAGGACGGCGCGTGCGGCGGGTTGGAGGTCGGCCTGGCCGGAGGTGAAGGTGAGCTTCTCGGGAAGGCTGATGACGGTCCCTTCGCTGGTCTGCTTGACCTGGAACTTCTCCTCCCCCTTCTCCCCCTGGCTGAGGGACTGGAGTTCTTTGGTCATCTGCTGTTGCGCCCCCGACCCGCCCGCGCCCCCCGTACGCCCGGTCCTGAACCCCGGCTTGGGATGTTCGCCCACCAGGATGGGGTCCAGGCCGATGGGCACCCCCTTTCCCCCCCCTGTCCCGAACACGAGGTTGAACGCCGCCGAGTAGGACCTGAACTTCTGGATGTCCTGCTGGGACATGGAGTACAGGAGGATGAAAAGGCCGAGGAGGAGCGTGATCAGGTCCGCATACGTGAGGATGTAGCGCTCCGCGCTCTCGTGCTCCTCCTGATGTTTCTTCTTCGCCATAGCCTATCACCTCACGGGCGTTACGCCGCCCTGGCCTCCACCGCCCCCTCCTCCTTGCGCTCTGAAGGCGGCAGCAGGGAGAGCAGCTGCTGCTGGAGCATGCTGGGGTTCGTGCCCGACTGGATCTCGAACACGGCGATCATGGCGATCCGGAGGTAGTGCTCCTCCTCCGCGTGCCGGCTCTTCAGCTTGTCGGCCACGGGCAGCCAGACGACGTTGGCCGCGAACACCCCCCACAGGGTGGCGATGAACGCCGCCCCGATGTGGTGGATCAACTCCGTCGGGTCCCCCCCGGCGCTGGCGAGCGTCGCGATCAGCCCCATCACCGTCCCGATGATCCCCATCGTGGGGGAATAGGCCCCCATCTGCGCGTACATCTTGGCCGCCGCCAGGTGGCGCTCCGACATCATCTCCAGTTCCCCCTCCATCACCTTCTGCACCTGCTCGGGCTCCACGCCGTCGATGGCCAGCTTCAGGCCGCGCTGCACGAACGGGCTTTTCATGTTGGCCAGGTGCGCCTCGAGGGTGAGGATGCCCTCCCGGCGGGCCAGCTCCGCAAGGTGGATCATGTCCCCGATCAGCTTGACGGGCGACAGGTCCGGGTCGAACAGCGCCACCTTGAAGAAGGCCGGGATGCTCAAAAACCGGGCGGTGGGGTTCCCGATCATGGCCGCAGCCATCGTCCCGCCGAACACGATGATCATGGCCGGGGCCTGGATCAGCGCCCCCAGGGTCCCCCCCTCCAGAAGGAAGGACCCGAAGATGGCGGCAAACCCCAGCATCAGACCGAATAGCAGACCAAAATCCACGTCGCGATCACACCCCTTTCAGCAAGGATCAAGGGGAGTATGGGGAGTATGGGGAATGCAAAACATCGAACCGGAGAATCGGAGAACCGGAGAATCGGGGATGTTTTTTCTCCGTTTCTCCCTTTCTCCGCTTCCCCGTTTCTGTTTTTCTTCACGCCCGCCTCACCGCCGCCGCCTGGGGCGCCCCCTTCCCGTCCGCCGCGGCGGCGTTCCGCCGCAGGTACCACTCCACGACGATGGGAGAGGCGATATAGATTGAGGAATAGATTCCGACCAGTATCCCGAAGGTGAGGGTCAAGGAAAAGGTCCGGTTGACCTCTCCCCCGAAGAAGAGCAGAATGAGCACCACGAGCACCACGGTGGTATGCGTGACGATCGAGCGATTCAGGGTCTCGTTGATGCTCCGGTTGACGACCTCCTCGTACTTCTGCCCCCTCCGGAAGGAGCGGAGGCCCTCCCGGATACGGTCGTAGACGACGATAGTGTCG
Source organism: uncultured Gemmatimonas sp. (assembly GCA_964428665.1). GTDB lineage: Bacteria > Latescibacterota > UBA2968 > SICM01 > SICM01 > SICM01. The sequence continues at coordinate 47,645 of CAYRZX010000006.1, read as the reverse complement.
TTGTTGGAGTACCCGAGGAGGGTCAGCAGGGCGGCCACCATCGCCATCGACGTCTCCTCGCCGATCAGGGCCAGGAAGCCGAGCGTCATGGTCACGTCGTGGAACAGGGCCAGGATGGCCCCCACCCCGAACTTGAACTCGAAGCGGAACGCGATGTAGATCAGGATGCCGATCATCGACCAGAGGACCGCCTTGATCGCGTTCCACATCAGCTCCTTCCCGATCTTGGGACCCACGTTGACCTCCTGCCGCACCCAGTCGGTCCCCAGGTTGTTCGGAAAGGTCCCCTTGAGGTGCGCCTTCACCGCGTCTGACACCCCCTCCTCCCCGCCCGCGGAGGCCACCCGGATCAGAATCCGCTTCGGGTCGTTCTCCACGCTCTTGATCTCGCTGTCGCTCAGGTTGAGTGTCTTGCCCTGAAAGGCGACGGCCCCCAGCGCGCCCCGGACCTGTCCCACCGGAACGGCCGGGTCAAAGTAGGCCTCCAGGAGCGTCCCGCCCTGGAAGTCGATCCCGCTCTTCATCCCCCCCTGCACGGCGATCACCAGCAGGCTGGCGGCGGTCAGCGCCCCGGAGATCACGAACGCGAGCCGCCGCATCCTGATGAACCCGAAGTTGGCGTCCTTAAACGGATCGGTCGTCCCGATGCTCAACTGCCGTGGCCGCCACCGGTCGATCGCAAAGTCAAAGATGGCGCGGGTGATCGTGATCGCCGTGAACATGCTCGCGATGATGCCCACGATCAGCGTCACCGCAAACCCCCGGATCGGCCCCGTCCCGAACTCGTAGAGGGCCACCGCCGTGATCAGCGTCGTCACGTTGGAGTCCAGGATCGTGCGAAACGCCTTTTCGTAGCCGATCTCGACCGCCGCCTTCACGGTCTTGCCCGCCCGTAGCTCCTCCTTCACCCGCTCAAAGATCAGGATGTTGGCGTCCACGGCCATGCCGATCGTCAGGACGATCCCCGCGATGCCCGGCAGCGTGAGCGTGGCCTGCAGATAGGCCATCACCGCCAGCAGGAAGACCATGTTCAAAAACAGGGCGACGTCCGCCACCAGGCCGCTCAGGCGGTAGTAGAGGACCATGAAGAGGGCCACGACCAGGAGGGCCACCAGCGACGCCTGCGTCCCCATCCGGATGGAGTCCGCGCCCAGGGACGGCCCCACGACCTGCTTGCTGATGATGTTGATCGGCGCGGGCAGGGCCCCGGCCCGCAGCACGATGGCCAGGTCCTGCGCCTCCTCTATCGTCCGGCTCCCCGTGATCTGGCCATCGCCCCGGTCGATCTTGGTCTGGATCGTCGGCGAGGAGACCACCTTCCCGTCCAGCACGATGGCCATCCGCCGCCCCACGTTGGCCCCCGTCACCCGCCCGAAGATGCGCGTCCCCTCCGCCGTCGTCTGGAAGTTGACCAGGGGCTGGCCCGCGTTGAGGATATCCTGCCCCCGCTGCGCGCGGGCGTTGGCGATCACCTCCCCCGTCATCTCCGGCCGTCGCTTGACGTAGTAGATCGGGAGGATCTTCTGCCCCTGCACATCCTCCACGTGCGCCGCCCAGAGGACCGCCCCGTCCTCCGCCAGGATCAGGTCCTGGACCTCAGGGTCGGCCAGGATGGCCCGCACCCGGTTCGCGTTCTCCGCCGGCGTCACGATGTCGCTGCCGTACTCCGTCAGCAGGGAGGTCAGCGGATGGGTCTTCTCCTCCCCGCCCGTCAGGTCCGTGCCGGGGGCATTCTGCCGCGCCGCCAGCCGCTCGTCGATCCGGTTCAACAGCGAGCGGAACGCCTCCGCCTCCTTCAGCATCCGGAACTCCAGGAGGGCCGTCTGGCCGATCAGGTTCACCGCCCGGTCCACGTCCTTGACCCCCGGCAGCTCCACGATGATCCGGTTGTCCCCCTGCTGCTGGATGACCGGCTCCGCCACCCCGAACTGGTCGATCCGGTTGGCGATCACCTCGTGCGCCCGATGCCCGGCGTCCTTCGCCTCATCCGGCGTCAGCTTGGAGGTGTCCACCTCCAGGACGAGATGCATGCCCCCCAGCAGGTCCAGGCCGAGCTTGATCGCCCGTTCCCGATGGGATTCGGACGGAGCCCCGGCCAGGCCGTAATAGCGGAGCGTCGGATAGAGCGCCAAACCAGCCGCGACAAGGGTGACGACGATGAGGACGGTTCTGAACAGATGGCGTTTACCCATAAATTCCCAAGTGAGGATGAATGTCAAAAAGCCGTCAGCGATCAGCAGTCAGCTTTCAGTTTTAGGCTGACCGCTGACCGCTGATGGCTGACCGCTCCTTCTACCTCTTCACCTGCCGGTCCTTCGCCTGCTCGCCAAGCCCCTGCTGATCCTTTGCCTGCTCGCGCAGCCCCTTGATGATTTCCTGGATCTGCTTCGCGTTGGACGCCCTGGGAGAAGCCTTGAGGTAGGCCTCGTAGGCCTTGGCGGCCTCCAGGTTGTCCCCCTTCTTCTGATGGGTGACCCCCAGGTTGAAATAGACGGACGCGGGGTTGGGGTACTTCAGGCTGATGGCCTTGTTGTAACTGGCGATGGCGTCGGAAAAGGCCTCCCGTTCCTGATAGGCGTTGCCCAGGTTGAAGAAGGTCTTAGCGTTTTTCGGGTCCGCCTCCGCCGCCTTCTTGTATGCCTCGATGGCCTCGGGGAGCATCTTCTTCTTCTTGTAGACCAGGCCGAGGCTCAGATAGTACTTGCCCTCGGGCTTGTGTTTGACGGCCTCCTTATAGGATGCGATGGCGTCATCCAGCGCCCCCCTCTTTTCGTAGGCGTCGCCCAGGTTGAAGTGGGCAGGGGCCAGGTCCGGCTTTATCTGGACGGCCTCCTTCAGCCTGGCGATGGCCTCAGCGACCTTCCCCTGGTTCAGGAGTGTGGTGCCCTGGTTGTAGAGATCCTCCGCCTTCTGGCCGTGCGCAACCTCTGCGCAGAACATCCCGAAAATGCTCAAGGAGACCACCATCAGGGGGGCTATGCGACGCATCCTCATATTGAACCTCCATTGGGGGTTTAAACGCATCACGGCGTCATCCGTTCATCGACCTGCCCGTGAAGGCCGATTTTGGGGATTATCTTTTACAATAAGATACAAAACCTCCCCGAAAGCAAGCACTTTTTTCAACCTGCGCCCCTGCCCCGCCGCCCCCCGCGCAGCACCCACCGGGCGATCCCTGCAATGCATCCCGTCGTCAGCAATCCCCCCGCCGCCAGCATCGTGGCGCCCACGATCATGTCCGTGCTCTGCGGGTCCTGCGTCATCCCGACGATCTGCGCCCCGATCACCATGGTGCACAGCGACAGGGTCGTCAGGACGGTCCAAATCAGCCATCCCAGAAAACGTCCGATCTCGACCTCCTTCTGTCAAATGTTTCGCGTTTCACTCCCCCACCACGGACACCGCCCCCCCGCGCTCCACCTTCCTTCCCGGCCTGCACAGGCCGCACGGAACATAGCCCCTGTGCGCCGCCTCCTCCACCGACGCGAACCAGAGCCGCCTGGCCCGCTGGATGTCCCGCACCCATCTGCAGGACGGGCGGTGATACTTGTGGCTCGTCACCGACCCCACGAACGCCCTGCCAGAAGCGCCCGGGGGGGTCGCGGCCGCAGGGGGCCGGTTCATCCCGTCCCCTGCGGCCACCTCCAGGGCGGCCAGGAACTCCGTATAATAGTTCCGCGAGGCGAACTTGAACAGGGGACCGTCATAATCTTCCACGATCCGGGCGATGTCGCTCGACCCCACCTGCGACCGGGCCCGGAGCGTCCCCGACAGCCCGTGGTGGTAGGCCATGACGGCCAGGGGCCACTCCTTCAGAAGGTCGTGGTTGTGTCGGAGGATCCTGGCCGCCGCCTCGGTGGACGCCAGGGGATTGTGTCGGGGGTCTTCGCGACGCCGCCGGGGCATGTGGCGTTGCCTCTGCCAGTCCACGATCTGCCAGACCCCCACGGCCCCGGCCGGGGAGCGCGCCTTCGCATCGAACGCCGACTCCACCAGCGTCAGCGCCCAGAGGTCCTCCGGGACCCCCTCCCGCCGCAGGATGCGCCGCATCCGGTCGCGATACCGGTTCGCCCGTTCCAGCCCCGCCCGAAACTCGTCGCTCAGGCATCGCTGCGCGCGGACGGAGGCGCTGGCCCTCCGGTAGACCTCCGGGTCCAGGCTCCGCCCCCACGCCTCCCAGACGCCCCGCGCGTCCCCCGTCAGAAACAGCGAGTCGATGGGGCCGGTCGCCAGCCTCTCCAGAATCTCCCGGTAATGCGCAACGGAAGCGTCGGCCACGGGCCTGGAGACCTTCCAGCTCGGCGACGGCAGAGACACCACGTCGTAGATCACCGACAGGTCCCTGTCGTCGTGAATCAGCGCCTGCCGGGAGGAGAACTGCGTGTAGACCATTCTCCAGAACTCCACCTGCGGCACAAGCCTGACCGGCTTGGGAAACAGCCCCGGCGCGTCGGCCTGGAGACCCTCAGCCCAGGCGTTTGCGACCCCGCCGATGACCAGCGCCAGGATGTAAAGCCGTCTCAGCATAGCCCGTCTGTCCCTCCCATTGCGGAACGTCCTTTACATCACATCGGCAAAATAGGCAAAATGCTTGAGGAATTCGGTTAACAGCCCACAGAGGCCTTCAACAGACCCCATAAAGAAAAAATCTCTGTTGGGTCCTGTTCTTCAGCCAGGATGCCCTCAACCCGTCTCCTGAGAACAGGGCTTTTTCTTACTCTATCAGTAATAAAGTTCAAGACAAAGGAATACTTCACCCAGCGCTGCGCCGATGAGTAGCTCCTGTATTTTCCCCCGAACCGGAAGTCCATCAGCGCCTTGTACCTCAGAAGAAATCGGGATGAGAAATCGTTATGGCGCACGGCCTCTGAGATGACCTCTGCGGCGACCTCGGCGCTTTCGAGGGATTTGCCAATCCCCTCGCCGGTGAGCGGATAGGTAACCCCTATGGCCTCTCCGACGGCCATGATCCTGTCCCCGCACAGATGCGACCCGGTTAAACCTGTCCTGATCGGAGCGCCTTTCAGGGATGTGTTGAGTCGCCCGAGATCGAGAGACGGATGGGACTCGGCCAGTTGAGAGAGAAATCCGTTGAAGGCCGAACGCAAATTGGGAATCTCCTCCCCGGTGATGTGACTCAGAAAGACGGCGCAGCCGATATTGTATACATCAGGCCCGAGGGGAAAGACCCAGGCATACCCGGGCAGGAGCGCCCTTTCATAAAAGATGGTGAGTTGACCGGAGAGGCCGTTGAGTCTGCCGTGATGGTAAACGCGCGCTGCAAAGGCGGAGGGGAGAGGGCTTTCAAGCAGACTGGCCTTCTTGATCAACCCTGTGGCTGCCCCTGTCGCAAGGACCGTCAGGTCAGACCGCAAGGTGATCTCTTTCCCCTGATGCGTCTTCGCCTGGGCCCCGACGACAGACCCATCTTCTTCGATGAAACGGGTTATCTTTGTCCCTTGAAGCACGTCTGCGCCGGCCTGAACAGCCTGTTCAAGGAGCAAATGATCGAAGTGATACCTCTTGATGGTGAGAGAATCGTAATGGAGGTCTACGGCGCTGCGATCGGGCGCTATCAGCTGAAGTTTGTTGACAGAATAGGCTTGACGCGCAACCAGATCGTATAACCCTGCTCGATCAAGGGCGTTGAGGCTATCGGATATAAGGGCGTCTCCGCACACCTTTTCGCGGGGAAAGAAGGCCTTGTCCACCAGAAGAACTTCTATGCCTTTATGAGCCAGAAGATAAGCGAGAAACGCCCCGGCGGGACCTGCTCCTATGATGAGGACTCTGGAGAAAATGCGATCTGACATGGCATGCGAATGGTCATAACTGAATTCCCTGCCTCCTGACCCCCAACTCCTGACCCCTGTCTTACCCCTTCTTCTGCTTCCACGCGTTCCAGTCGTCCAGGAACCGCTTCAGCCCGATGTCCGTCAGCGGGTGCGCCAGGAGCTGCTTGATCACCGCAGGCGGCAGCGTGGCCACGTCCGCGCCCGCCAGCGCCGCCTGCACGACGTGCTGCGGGCTCCGGATGCTCGCCGCCAGGATCTCCGTCTCGAACCCGTAGTTGTCGTAGATCTGCCGGATCGTCCGGATCAATTCCATCCCCTCCTGGCCGATGTCGTCCAGCCGGCCGATGAACGGGCTGATGTAGGCCGCCCCGGCCTTGGCCGCCAGCAGCGCCTGCGTGGGCGAGAAGCAGAGCGTGACGTTCACCCGGATGCCCTCGTCGGAGACCCGCTTGATCGCCTTCAGGCCGTCGGGCGTGATCGGGATTTTGACCACGATCTTCGGGTGGATCGCCGCGATCCGCCGCGCCTCGGCGACCATCTCCTCCCACTGCAGGCTCACCACCTCCGCGCTCACCGGCCCGTCCACGATCTCGCAGATGCGGAGCAGGATGTCCTCAAACGTCCCCTCCTCCTTGGACATGAGCGAGGGGTTCGTCGTCACCCCGTCCAGGACACCCATCGCGTTGGCCTCCCGGATCTCCTTCACGCTGGCCGTGTCGATGAAAAATTTCATGCCTGGGCCTCCCTACGTTAAACGTTCCGGCCTCGGCGCATCCGTTCTCCCAAACGTCCGCGCCCTCGCGGCGATGAATCGCCGTGCTACTTACTTCCCCATCGTCTTCAGTATCTCCCGATGGTGCATCCCCTGGCGCCGCAGCTCGTTGTATCGCTTTCGCTCCTCCGGGTCGAACGTCAGGAAGACGCGGATGTCGTACTTCCCCGGCTCCTCCACCGGGAGCCTCCCCTCGGCGATCATCAGGTCCATCGGGTAGCCCGTCTCCTTCAGCGGCATCCGGACCACCTCGTGGTTCCGCGCCGACTGGTAGATCGCCATCATCACCTCCACCGTCCGCCTGGCCTGCCGGGCCTCCCCCCGGTGCCCGTTCCGCCCCTCCACCCAGCCCACCAGCTCCCGCGCCTGCTCGACCCAGGGGTCCCGGTACTCCGGCGTCATCACCTCCCACCCGCCCGACCCCCCGTTCAGCAGCCTCACCGTCCGCGTCGAGGCATCGATCACCCCGTCCGCCCCCTCAATGCGGTAGTCCTCCACCGTCCACTCCTTCGTCAGGTCCGACTGGATGAGCGCCTGCGCCCCGTTCTCGAACGCGATCAGCCCCAGACACCGGTCCTCGATCTGGACCTCCCGCTCGTAGCGGTCCGTCTTCCGCTCCACCGCGCCCATCACCCACGCCGCCTCCGGGTCGCCCAGCATATACCGCATCGCGTCCACCACGTGCGTCCCGCAGTTCAGCAGCCCTTCACCGGATTTGGCCGTGACCATTCGCGGCGTCCCCACGGCCCCGCCGGCCACCAGCTCCCGCGCCTTCGTCCAGGTCCCGTAAAACCGCCGCTGGTGCCCGATGGCCAGCTTGATCCCCCGGCTCTCGCACGCCTCGATCATCCGGTCCGCCGACGCCAGCCCCACGGTCATCGGCTTCTCGCACAGGATGGCCTTCGGCCCGTACTCCGCGGCCGCGACGGTCTGCGGGGCGTGCAACAAGTGCCAGGTGCAGACGCTTACCAGGTCCGGACGCTCCTTCTCCAGCATCTCCCGGAAGTCCGCGTAGCCCCTCGGCGCCTCAAACTGCTTCTGAAACTCCCCCCGCACCCGCTCGTTCGGCTCCGCGACCGCGACCAGGTCGATCCCCTCCACGCCCCTGTAGCCCATCGCGTGATGCCGGCCGATCTGCCCGCACCCGATGATGACTGCCCGGTACTTCGCTGTCATGCGCCCTCCCTGAAGTCAAACAACAGACCTCACCCACCCCCTTACCCCCCGCGCCGCCAAACGCTCCCATGAGGTCGCGTTCCACCACCCTCTCTCCCATTGGGAGAGGGAGGGGGCATGAAGGGCCTTTCTTCAAGGCTGGGGGAGGGTGAGGTCGTCTGCCGTCTCACTCGTCCCTAAAATTAGGCGATACACCCCATCATGGCAAGTGAAAAGATCACCGGGGTCCCTCAGCTCCGCCCTGACCCATCCGCAGCCCCACCACCTCCCTCGATGCCAGGACCTCCTCCCCGTCCACCGCCAGCCTCCGCCCCCCCGCCGCCATCCACTGCGCCCCCCCCTCCCTGCGTCGAACCACGGCGAATTCCGCATCCGTGGTCACCCCCTCAAACGACGCCATCTGCCCGGCCCCCGCCGACAGGACCACGTCCACGCCCCCCCCCTGCGCCACCCTCAGCCCGACCCCCTCCGCGCTCACCAACGGCGTCACCTCCGGAGGGGCCTCATCCTTCCGGTAGGGGACGAGCGCGACGAGCGCCTGGAGCGACGCCCGGAACCAGTCGTATCGCAGGCGCGGATGGTCAAAGAACGTCTCGACCTGCCACCGGCCAGGCCAGGGCGTGGCGATCTGGACCAGACAGCAGTGCCCGGCCCTCCCCCCGACCACCGTCGCCGCGTCCCGCGTCAGCTCGACCCGGTTGCCCGCTGCCGTGTGGAGCAGCCACGCGAACTGCGTCGTCCGGGGCTCCCGCAGGGTCAGCAGGTCCCCGATGACCACGCAGCCCGGCCCCGACGGGTCGGGCAGATAGGCCAGCCGCCGGGTGAACCGGTCCGACTCGGCGTACCCCTCCCCGGCCTCTCCTTCCACGCAAAAGGCCCACCCCTCCAGCCCGACCTGCTGAAGCCCCTTCCCCAGGATACCCGACCGCTGCATCCCCCCGTGCACGAGCGGGACGCTGTGCGCCCCCCCCGTCGCGCCCAGCCGGAGCACCTCCGTCGTGTCCGGCAGGCGCTCCAGGGCGTAGCCGGAGTCCACGGCGAACGACTCGCCCAGAGCGTGAAACGAGAAGTGGTTCCGGTCCGCCTGCCGGTGGCCCCCCGGCACGGTCGGGTCGCAGATAAACGACACAAACGTGTCCTCCCGCTCCCATCCGCTACCCCCACCGCATCCGTTGCGGATGTCCACCAGCCCCCGGCCCCGGAAATGCCTGGCCTTCGGCATGTCGGCGCCCGGCGGCGTCGGCCTCACCGTCGGGTCGTAATAAAGGAGATACCGCGTCCAGAGGAACTCCCCCCCCTCCTGCCTCCCGGCGTTCGGGTCCACCAGAGACTGCCAGAGCCACTGCGGCCGGCCATCCCGCCGCTGCGCCGCCAGCAGGGCCAGCCAGTCCAGACTCTGCACGTCCCCGCAGTCGTTCAGCGGGTTGACCCGGCCCGTGCCTGGGACGAGCTCGTAGAGCAGCCCTTCGACGATCCGGTCCCACCCCGGATGGTCCATCAACTCCCGGTCTCCCCGCTCCGCCAGCGCCCAGGTCAGGGGCGTCATGTACTTCAACGTGGCCGTGCCGTAGTCCGGCCCTTCGTAGAACGCCCCGTCCCCGTCGTGCCCGCGCTCCAGGAACGCCGCGCACCGCACCTTCGCGCGGGCCACGGCCCGGTCCCGCCGGTCCCCGTCCAGAACCCCCGCGCCGTGCAGCGCCATCGCCAGCAGCCCCATCCCCGACACCCCGATCAACGGCATGTTGTGGTCGGGCCTGGCGATCTCCCGGTCCGTCTCATTCTCCAGCACATAGTCCACGAACGGAACCAGGTAGCGCCCGGCCCGGTCGCGTTCCTCGTCTGACAGGACCGGCCTGAGCAGGTCGTAGGCCAGGGCGAGCAGCACGGAGGCCGCCCCCGCGTCCAGCACGTTGTCCCGCCACGTCCGGTAGGGCCGCCCGTAGTTCGTCCCGCCCGTGTTCTCCACGATCCGGCGCTCCACCAGCGTCATCAGGATCGCCCGCGCCGCCGCCCCGTAGCGGGCCTCCCGGAACAGGTGATGCCCGAACGCGAGGTGCTCCAGGGCGCGAGGGATGATCCGCCCGCCCGCCCGCCGCGTCCACCACTCTGACGCCCGCGTCTCATAGTCGATGAACGCCTCCGCCCCTGGCGTCAGATGCGCCTCGCACCGCGCCCGCAGGGCCTCCCGCATGGACCGGGCGAGCCGGTCCTCCCCCTGCCGCGCCGCGGCGGCTTCCAGCGCAGGTTTGAACAGAGAAACAGCGGACACGAAACTCCTCGATTCTTCGCTAATGTCCGAAATGAATCGTGATCACCTGTTCCCCGGAGGCAGATCGTATTCCACCCCCGGCTCCGGCGTCAGCACCTCCACCCACGGCTGCTGCTCCCGGATGGCCTCCTCCATCCACTGGATCGCCCCGGGGTCCCCGTGCACCAGGACCACGCGGGACGGCGCCACCTCCTCCACCAGGCGGAGGAGCTGCTGCCGGTCCGCGTGCGCCGAGAAGTGGAACCGCTCCACCTCGCACTGCGCCTCCACCGGCGCCCCCTCGGAGTCCATCAGAATCTGATCTCCCGGCCGCGCGCTCAGGACGCGATGCCCGGGGGCGTTGGGGTCCACGTAGCCCACGAAGAAGATCGCGTGCCGATGGTCCGGCAGCATGGCGCGGGCGATCCGGTGGGACAGCGTCCCGGCCTCCATCATCCCGGAGGAGACCACGATCACGCTCGGCCGCTTCAGATGCACCCCCTGCGCCGGGTCGCCGGGCGGCAGGGAGCGGATGTCCAGCCGGTCGATCTTGAGGTCCGGGTCCCGCCGCCGGGAGTGGCGCGCCGTCCGGTCGTAGATGTGGGACACCGCGCGCCCCAGCCCGGCCGTGAAGATCTCCACGTCGGGCATCCGCCCCTCGGCCCGGAGCCGGTGGAGCGTGGCCAGCATCTCCTGCGTCCGCCCCAGCGCAAACGCCGGGATCAGCACGCTCCCCCCCCGCTCCACCACGCGCGTGATCCGCTTCGCCAGGTTCCGCGCCTCTTCGCTGCGCCGCTTCCCCTCCGCCTCCGAGTTGGCCCCCAGGGTGCACTCCAGGATCAGGGTGTCCACCGGCTCGTCGGGGTAGACCGCCCCCTTGATGATCTCCTGGTCCGACCGGGAGGTGTCCCCCGTGTAGAACGCCGTCTCCCGGTCCCCCCGCAGCAGGATGCCCGCAGCCCCCAGGATGTGCCCGGCGTCGAAGAAGCGGCAGGAGACGCCCGCCGAACTCGCGCCCGACCCGTAGACCGGGAAGTCCCGCTCGTAGCCCATCCCCTGAAAGCAGTAGGAGACCATCTCCACGTCCTCGTGCGTGTAGAACGGGTACTCCCGGATGCCCTGCTCCACGCGCTGCCGCTCCATCACCGTCACCGTGCTGTGGAGCATCTCCGGGGCCAGGTCGTAGGAGGGCCGGGTCATGAACACGCGGGCGTGCGGGGCGTTCCGCAGGGCGATGGGGAGCGCGCCGAGGTGATCGAGGTGGCAGTGGCTCAGGAGGAGCGCGTCCACGAACCGCCCGTCGATCCGGCTGAAGTCGGGCAGGCTCTCGTGCCCGGTCCGCCGGGGGTGCACGCCCGCGTCGAGCATCAGGACCGTCCCGTCCATCTCCAGCAGGTAGGCGTTCGCCCCGATCTCGTTCCCCCCGCCCAGGACAGTGAACTTCACGTCACAGCCTCTCAAACGGCAGGTCCACCCGCCTCCCGCTCTCCGCGGACCGGTAGACCGCCTCGGTGAACTCCATGTACTTCAGCCCGTCCCAGAAGTCCGGGTGCGCCTCCTTCCCCGCGCGGATCGCGTCGATGAACTCCCGCTCCACCGTCCATTCCCGGACCAGCTCCTTCGGGACCGGGATCGGCTTGAGCTCCTTGTCCCCCTTGCGCGCCCCGCTGATCTCGTTGGCCGCCAGGTCATACCGGATCGTCCCCTCGCTGCCAAAGATTTCCACCGTGTCGTGCCCCCCGAACCGCGTCACCCCGCTGAAGGCGTACTGCACCAGCGCGCCCGACTCCGTCTCCGACGAGACCATCAGCGTGTCGAACACCCCCACGCGCCTCCGCTGGCCCGTGGCCGGGTCCTTCCGGTCCGTGATGAACGCCTTGCCGTGCGCGCTGATCGACCTCGTGTCCCCCAGCCACCGCCGCACGACCTCGGCCAGCATGCCCAGGATGAGCGTGTTGTAGCCCGACAGGTCCCGGTTCTGCCGCCAGTGGAACGGCGCGTCCGGGTCCGCAAAACTGTCCCCGAACGCCCGGACGCTCGCGGCGTAGACCTTTCCGACGTACCCCTCCCTGATCAGCTTCTGGATCATGTAGTCCCCCGGCATGCCGTGTGGCGGCGGGCAGAGCATCGTCACCCGGTCGGACCGCCGCGCCCGCAGGTACATCGCCTTGGCGTCCTCATAGTCCAGCGCCATGCGCGCCTGGCAGAACACGTGCTTCCCCGCGTCCAGGGCCGCCACGCTCAGGGCCCGGTGCATGTAGGGCCACGTCCCGATCAGCACCGCGTCCAGGTCGGGCCGGGCCACCAGGTCCTCCCACCGCTCCACCACGTCCGGGATGCCGTACTCCTTCGCGAATTTCTCGCTCGACTCCCGCGACCGGTTGCACACCGCCGCCACCTGCGCCCCCTGGACCTTCTGAAGCCCCGGCATGTGCCGGCTCCGCACGATCCCCCCGCCCCCGATGATGCCGATTCGTACCGTCTTTTCGCTCATGTTTTTCCTCCCTTGATCACGCAAACATCAGCCGTCCTCTGGGTTCAGGGATGGGACGCCCTAACTCCTTCGCCGTCTCGATCCACTCCCGAATGATGACCTCCACGTTGGCAAGAGCCTCTTGATACGTCGTTCCGTCTGCGGCGCATCCCGGCAACTCCGGCGTCTCGGCGATAAATGTCCGGTCTTCGTCGCTCCAGGTGATGATCACCTGATATTTTATCATCTTCTCTGTCTCACAGGAGGAGGGTGACGCCCTATGATCGCTTCTTCCCGCCGGATGTCAAGGATCAGCGCCCGGTTCAGGCTTAGAGCTTCAACTGTCGCTCGTCCGGTTACTGTCAATCCAATAAGGCGAACCCCTTGCCACTGGAAATGTTCATGCCAGATATCTTGGTGTGGATTATACAACGCCACTTCTTCACCACTTTCCGGGTCAATGGCTGTCCGGCGTGCCGCTTTGCGCAATGAACACGACACACAGGCCAGGGCCAGGTTTTCAGCAACCGTTTGCCCTCCTGCCACTACGGGGGTTACGTGGTCTACGTGAAAGGTCGCCTCCTGCCCCTCCTGCGACAGTCCACAGTACTCGCAGCGATTCATCGCTCTCTGGATGACAAATCGCCTTAACTCCGCAGCAATGTAGCTCATTGTCGCGAGGATTCCTGGGAGACCCTTTGGGCACGCAACCGCAGCAGAGAAAGTAGTTCAGCCAGGTTTACAAGGCCCTCTGCCTCTTTCCGTTCGGCAGAGGTAAGGACTTCGCCCTGGTCCTGACGGTCCAGCAGTTCTTGAAGCCGCTGGTCTACACCCTCCGGCAGCTTAAATTTCTCCAACTCCGCAGGCATTTCTATCTCTACGAGAACATGAGACATAAAATCACCTTCTCTCTCGCTGATACATCTCCCGCGTCAATATCAGATCATAGCAATGGCGAGCCTTAGCTCCAGGAAGCTGTGGTATCGTCTCGCACACCTCAAACCCGACCCTCTGAAACGCCTTGAGGCTCCGGGGATTGTAGTCCGCCACGTCACAGGCGAAGATCGCATCCGCCCCTTCTTTCTCGAACCCAAGCCCTGTCAACAGACGAATCGCTCGCGTCCCGATCCCCCGTCCCCAGAGCGCCTTTTCGCCGATCATCAGGTCGATCCGGCGCAGGTCCTGTCCCGGATGCTTCTTCAGAATCCGCTCCAGGTTCATCCGTTGCAGCCAACACTCTCCCACAGAAGCGCCGTCTGATTCGATGATGAAGCAGAAGGCATTCTGAGACACGTGGCGATATATTCTCTGTATGTCCTCCAGGTCACGCCCTGTGACGTCGTCCCCCTCTGCGAAATACAGCACTTCGGGGTCATTGTTCCACTTCAACAGAAAGTCCCAATCGTCTTCGCTCATGGGGCGCAGGATGATGCGCTCATCCCGAAGTGTAATGGCGTGTTGTCTCAGCTTCTCCACGATTTTTATCCTCGGCGGATAACGTCCACGTCTGCGCCATCGCGATCATCGCATCCTGATGCTCCGGCCAGTCGTGCAGCGTCGCCGGGTCAAAGTCCGCGCCGTTCGGCCAGACCAGGGTGTGAACCTCGGGGTCAATGCGCACCTGATTGAACAGCGCGAGATCGCGCAGCGGTCCATACAATTCCCCTGCGAGCACAGGTTGAAAGTTGATGGTCTGCCATGTGTCATCATCAAACCGTACACGCAAGGTATACGGCGCAACAATTTCAACCGCTTGAACACGATAAATAGGATGTCTCATAGCGACAATTTAAGACATATCTTCACGTAGATCAAATATTTTATGTCCTCATCCGAAATTTCGTTGAACCGGCTGAGACATTCGTATATATTATCAGACACCATGACTCCCCTGAAACACAAACGCACCCTCGTTGTCGGCCTCGGCCTGTTCGGCGGGGGCGTGGGCGTGACCCGCTTCCTGGTGCGCGAGGGCGCGGCCGTGATCGTGACCGACCTCAGGCCCGCTGCCGATCTGAAGGAGTCTCTTGACGCCCTGGCCGGCCTCCCCGTGACCTTCAAGTTAGGCGGCCACGACGAGGCCGACTTCCGATCCGCGGACCTGATCGTCGCGAACCCCGCCGTCCCGCGCCACTCGAAGTTCCTGGCCATCGCCGAATCCGCCGGCGTCCCGGTCACCACGGAGATCAACCTCTTCTTCGAGCGCTGCCGGGCGCGCATCCTGGGCGTCACCGGCAGCAGCGGCAAGACCACCACGGCACTGCTCGTCGGCGAGATGCTCCGCCTGACCGACCCCCGGACGCGTATCGGCGGCAACCTGGGCCACCCTCTCATCGAGGAGGCCGACGCCATCCCCCCGGACGCGCCCGTCGTCCTGGAGCTGTCCAGCTTCCAGCTCGACCGCCTGCGGGACCTCCGGCGGAGCCCGAACGTTTCTGTCATCACGAACTTTGCGCCCAATCACCTCGACGTACACGGGTCGCTGGAGGAGTACCGCGCGGCCAAGCAGGGCATCATCGCCCACCAGACCGGAGAGGACATTGCCGTCCTGAACGCGGACGACCCTGTAGTCTCCCGGTGGGATAAACTTTGCGCAGGCCGCGTCCTCCGCTTCAGCCTCGACCGGGAGGTCGCGCGCGGGACTTTCCTCAGAGAGGGCCAGATCGTCGGACGAGTTCACGATCAGTCCGTTCCGGTCTGCCCCGTCCGCGACCTCCTCCTGCCGGGCCGGCACAACGTCGCGAATGCCCTGGCAGCGGCCGCCGCCGCCCTCGCGTGGGGCGTCAAACCTGATCTCGTCGCCGCCGCCCTGCGGGCCTTCAGAGGGGCTGAGCACCGCCTCGAACTCGTCGCCGAGGTCAACGGCATCCGCTACGTCAACGACTCCATCGCCACCTCGCCCGACCGGACCGTCGCGGCCCTGAACGCCTTTGACGCGCCCGTCCTCCTGATCGCCGGGGGCTACGACAAGGGCATCCCCTTCGACCCCCTCGGCCCCCCCGTCGCGCAGAGGGTCCGGCGCCTCTTTTTGATCGGCGCGACCGCGGACCGGATCGCCGGGGTGGTCCAGCGTCACGGCACAACGCCAGAGATCCACCGTTGCGCCTCCCTGCCGGAGGCCGTGGAGGCCGCATCCTCCCTGGCCGCGCCGGGCGACGTCGTCCTCCTCTCCCCCGCCTGCGCGAGCTACGACATGTTCAGAAATTTCGAGGAACGCGGGAAAAAATTTAAAGACCTGGTCAACTCTTTATGCCCCACACCATCATCGGCACCGCCGGCCACATCGACCACGGCAAGACCTCCCTCGTCCGGGCCCTGACCGGCATCGACACCGACACCCTCCCGGAGGAGAAGGCCCGCGAGATCACCATCGACATCGGGTTCGCTTACTGGAGAGAGGGCGTCACGGTGATCGACGTGCCCGGCCACGAGCGCTTCATCCGGAACATGGTCGCCGGCGTGAGCGCCATAGACCTGGCCCTGTTCGTGATCGCCGCGGACGACGGCCCCATGCCCCAGACCCGCGAGCACCTCGACATCCTGGACCTCCTCCAGGTCCGCCGGGGCGTCATCGCCGTCACCAAGATCGACCTGGTGGAAAAAGACTGGCTCGACCTCGTCCTGGAGGACATCCGGGCCCTCGTGCGCGGGACCTTCCTGGAGAGCGCCCCCATCGCGCCCGTCTCCTCCGTCACCGGCCAGGGCATCCCCGACCTGGAGCGACGCCTCGCGGAGGCCATCGCGCAGACCGGCGTCAAACCCGACCGGGGCGTCTTCCGCCTCCCCATCGACCGCGTCTTCTCCGCGCGGGGGTTCGGCACCGTCGTCACCGGCGCCGTCCTGTCGGGCCGCCTCCGCCCCGGCGACGAGGTGGACCTGTTGCCCGCCGGAAGACGCCTGCGCGTCCGGGGCATCCAGCAGCACGGGAGGGACGTGGAGGCCGTGGCCATCGGCGACCGGGCCGCGATCAACCTGGCGGGCGTGGAGAAGGAGGAGGTGAGCCGGGGGGACGCCCTGGCCGAGCCGGAGCAGTTCAGGCCCACGACGCAGATCGACGCCCGCCTCCGCCTGCTCCCCTCCTCCCCCGCGCCCCTCAAGACCCGTACCCGCCTCCGCCTGCACGTCGGCGCCGCCGAGGTCATGGCCCGCGCCGTCCTCCTGGAGGCGGATACCCTCGTCCCGGGCGCGTCTGCGCTGGCCCAGTTCCGTCTCGAAACCCCGGCCGTCGCCGCCCCGGGGGACCGCTTCGTGGTCCGCCGCTACTCCCCGCCCGTCACCCTGGGCGGCGGGGTCGTGCTGGACGCCCACCCCCCCCGGCGCAGGCCCGGCGACGCCTCCCTGGCCCTGCTGAAGGCCCTCGAATCGGACGACCCGGATCAGATCGTGGAGGCCAGGCTGCGCCTGTCCGGGGCCGTCCCGAAGTCCGCCCGGTCCCTCTCCGCCGAGGCCGGCGTCGAGCGGGCGCAGGTCGCCGAGGCGCTGGACCGGCTCATCGCCGCGCAGAGGGCCATTCGCCTCGACCAGGGGGACGGCCTGTTCGTCCACGCGGAGACCTATGAGGCGGCCCGCGCCCGCATCGCCGAGGCCCTCTCGCAGTTCCACGCGCAGAACCCCCTGCGGGAGGGCCTCAACCGGGATGAACTCCGGCAGGCCCTCGGCCATCAGACGGACCCCGGCCTGTTCGAGGCCGCCCTCGCGTCCCTCGTCGACGCCGGAAAGGTCCGCGCCTCCGGCCCCACCCTGAGCCTGTCCGAACACCGCATCACGCTCTCCGCGGCCCAGGAGCGCCTGCGCGCCGCCGTTCGGGACCTCCTCGCGGCGGGCCGCGCCGCCCCCCCCGGCGCGGATGAGATCGCCCGCGCCCTCTCCGCGAAGCCCGCCGAGGTGCGGGCCGTGATCGAGGCCATGCAGGGCCTGGGCGAGGTGGTCCGCGCCGACGCGGACATCGTGTTCCACAGCGCCGTCTTTGAGGAGATCAAGACCCAGCTCATCGCCTATCTCCGGGAGCGCGGCGAGATCACCGTCGCGGACTTTCGCACCCTCGCCGGCACGACCCGCAAGTACGCCCTCCCCCTGATGAACGCCCTCGACGACGCGGGCGTGACGATGCGAAAGGGCGACGTGCGGGTGCTGGCGCAGTAATTTTCAACATTGGCGTCTGATGGCCCAGAATCAGGCGATGTATCGTTCAGGTGTAGGGGCGACTCTGGCGAGTCGCCCGTCGGCCCTGTGGAATGGGATCGCCGGGCGGGTCAAGACCCGCCCCTACGCCTGAACGGTAAACCGATCAATCCTGGGCCATTAATCGCCAATGAATATTTTCCAATAAGGAGATCATCCCCATGCCATCCCCTCGCGTCACCGTCCTCGGCGGCGGCAACACCGCCTTCTCCGTGGCCGCCAACCTCACCCTGCGGGGCGTCCCGGTCGCGCTCTGCGAGATCGCGGGGTTCGAGTCCGCGCTCGCGCCCATCCACCAGACGCAGGAGATCCACCTCGCGGGCGTGGCCGCAAAGGGCGTCGCAAAGGTCCACCGCGTCACGACGGACTTCGGCGAGGCCCTCGCCTTCAGCGACCTCGCCCTGCTCATCGTCCCGGCCTACGCCCACAGGCCCTTCGCCGAGGCCTGCGCCCCCCACCTCCGGCCGGGCCAGACCGTCGTCCTGATGCCCGGCACCCTCGGCGCCCTGGAGTTCGCCCGCATCCTGCGGGAGAGGGGCTGTTCCGGCGTGGCGCTCGCCGAGACCGACACCGCCCCCTACGTCTGCCGCAAGGTCGGCCCCGACCGGGCGCACATCTGGGGCGTGGTCTCCGGCCTCGGCGTCGGCGTCTTCCCGGCGGCCCAGACCGGCCGCGTCCTCGACCTCCTCTCCCCCCTCTTCCCCGGCTGCGCGGCCTACCCCAGCGTCGCGGCCTCCGGCCTCGGCGTGATGAACCCCGTCGTCCATCCGGCGGGCGTGCTCATGAACGCGGGCCGCATCGAGTATGCGAGGGGCGAATTCTACTTCTACGAGGAGGGCGTCACCCCCGGCGTCGTCTCCGTCATCATGAAAGTCGACGAGGAGCGCCGGGCCGTCGGAAAGGCCCTCGGCCTGGACCTCTGCCCCGTGGACGAGGGGTTCCACCGGGCGGGCTTCGGCCCGAAGGGGGACCTCTGGGCCACCATCAACGGCAGCCGGATGCTCACGCAGCTCAGGGCCCCCGGCTCCCTGGAGAGCCGCTGGCTGACCGAGGACGTCCCCTACGGCCTGGCCGCCTGGGTCTCCGTGGGCCGACAGTACGGCGTCCAGGCCCCCACCATGCGGGCCCTCGTGGACATCGGCTCGGCCGTGATGGGCTTCGACGCCTGGGCCGCCGGCCGCGGCGTCAGAGAGCTGGGCATCGAGGGGATGAGCCGCGAGCGCCTGACGGCCTACCTGAAGGAGGGGAGATGAACGCGCCCGACAACTCCACAGCCCTGATCCAACGCGCCATTGCCTCCCTCCCCCGGTGGCGGCGCTGGTGGGCCGAGTGGTCCTTCAAACAGCGCGGCGAAGGCTGGAGGACGATCCTGAGCGCCTACGCCAGCGTCGACCGGGTCCTCTGCGGGCGCTTCGAGACCCCGGCGGCGGACTGGCAGCCCGGCCTCTTGGTGGCCACGGATCGGAGCCTCCTCTTCCTCTGGTTCTACATGAACCCCATCGACCTCAGCGCCGGGCGCTACGACCTCGGCCCGGAGGCCGTCAACACCGCCATCCCGGACCTCGGCATCTGGGAGACCTCCTACGCCAGCATCTCCTCCACAGACACGGAGCCGGGATGGTTCGACGCCAAACGCCTCATCTTCCAGATCGGCCCCTACCGCCGCGCGGTCTTCGGCATCTCCCCCCGCTCCGGCGCGGCGCCCTTCGCGGAACTCGTCCACTCCCGCCTGACGCCCCAGCCCCCGCCCGGTGAGAACACGCCGTAGGAGCTTCTGTCCATATAGATTTCGCTTGACATCCCCTAAAGGTCTACCGATTTTTTGTACAACCGCATAACAAGGAGATTTCCCATGAGCCGCCTCGTGAACCACGGCCGATACCTCGACCTCATCTCGATGGACAAATATTTTCACGACATCTCCATCGCCCTGCACGTCCGGGAGGGCGACGTCGGGCATCTGTTCACCCTTCACACCTACAGCCGGACGGCGGGGGCGGAGGATCGGGTGAAGGCCGTCGCCGCCTTCATGGTCGCGCTGGGGGGGATGGAATGGGGGGCCGGGGGCGTCATCCGGTTTCCGTGCGGGGAGCTGCACGAGCGGGCGGTGAAGCGGATCTTCAACGAGGTCGTGATGCTCGACCCGGCCACGCCCCTCGCGCCCAAACCCCTGTCCGTGCGCGAGGCCAAAACGGGCCTCACCATCGCCGTGGACGGCGAGCAGGGCGGGGATGGGCGATGGGTCTATGTCGTGAGCGCAGAAGGCCCGCCGGAGGGACTGGCGAGGCGGGTCGCCACCGTCGCAGGGGGCCTGCTCAAACTGGGCGACCTGCAACCCGTGGCCGGGACGCAGGACCGGGTGACGTTCCCCTGCGGAAGCGACCACCGCGCCCTGATGGGGCTGCTGCTGCCGAGGGCCCTGAACGTCCGGGCCGTCATCGCGGCGGAGGAGGCGGAGCAGAAGCGGGGCGTGCTGCTCGCGCCGAGCGCTCAGGCAAATCCGTCGATATGATCCATCGGACGGCCTCCGGCAGCGCCTCAAAGACCCGGTCCGGCTGAGCGCCCCCCGCCCGCGCCAGCGCCTCCTGAGTCGCGCGCCCCTCGCCCGTCAGGACGAGGGCCGTCCGGCAGCCCGCGCGCCGACCCGCCTCCACGTCCCCCTCCCGGTCGCCGATCATCCACGACCTTCCGAGGTCGATCTCCAGGTCCAGCGCCGCCCGGTAGAGCATGCCCGGCGCGGGCTTCCGGCAGAAACAGGCCCGCGTCAGCGGCCCGCCCCCCGCCGTCGGATGGTGGGGGCAATGGTATATCCCATCCAGCCTCCCCCCTCCTGCGGCGATCTCCTCCCGCAGCTTCCGATGGACCGCGCCGAGGTCCTCCTCCGTGTAGTAGCCCCGCGCAATGCCCGCCTGATTGGTGACCACGACCACGAGATCGCCCGCCTCGTTCAACGCCCTGACCGCCTCCCGCGCGCCGGGAAAAAGGATGAGCGCCTCCGGCCTGCGGATGTAGCCCGGGTCGTGGTTCAGCGTGCCGTCCCGATCCAGAAACACCGCCCTGCGCATAAGCCCCTCACAGGCTGAGTCACAACCTGAAATAGATAATCCCCACCACGGCCAGGACCCAGAGCAGCACGTTGACCCGCATCGCCGGGTCCTTCAGCAGTACCTCCGTCGGGTTGTCCCCCTTCTCCTGCCGGTGCATCAGGTAGAGATAACGAAAGATGCCGTAGAGGACAAAGGGGATCGTCAGGATGAGATGCCTCGTGTGGAACTTCTGGACCGTCTGCTCCGAGGTCGTGTAGAGGGCGTAGGACATCAACGTGGCCGCCGTGACGATGCCGATCATCGTGTCCAGAAACTGCGGACTGTACTCCGTCAGGACGCTGCGATGGACCTCCCCTGCCTCCTTGAGCCTGACGATCTCCTGCCGCCGCTTGCTGAAGCCCAGGAACAGCGCCAGCAGAAAGGTGCACAGAATCAGCCAGGAGGAGACCTCCACCTCCACGGCCACGGCCCCAGCCACGGCCCTCAGCACGAACCCGAACCCGATCAGCATCACGTCCAGAATGACCACGTGCTTGAGATATTTGGAATACAGCAGGTTCTGCGCAACGTAGAGCCCCGCGATCCCCCCGAAGACAGGGTGCAGGCGGAATGCCCCCCATAAAGAGGCGAGAAGGGCCAGCCCCCCGCCCACGACCGCCACCGGGACCTTCAGCCTCCCGGAGGCCAGGGGCCGCAGACGCTTATCCGGATGACGCCGATCCTGCTCCAGGTCCAGCAGGTCATTGATGACGTAGATGCCCCCCGAGGCCAGACAGAAGAGGCCAAACGCAGCGGAGGCCACCATCAACCGGTCCAGGTCAAACAGGCGCCTGGCGAACAGGACCCCCGCGAACACCAGCAGGTTTTTGACCCACTGCTGGGGCCGCATCGCCTTCAGGAGATAAAAGCCCTGGTAGGCCACCTCCTGCGCGATCTGAGGCCTGGAGGCCGTAACGGGATCTGAGAGACGCATCGGCGTGACCCGGCGTGCAGGGGGAAACGGTCTATGGATAAACCCCGTGTGAAAGATCGACTCATAAAACGAACGGGACTCGGCATCAGCATACCCAAAAAACGCTAAAATGTCCACCCTTTTTTAACCCAATTACCCGATTACCCAATCACTCGATAGTATGACAAGAGCTTCCCAATAGTGTGACGGACGCGTCTCAATTTTGCCCCGAAACCGAACCTCCAATTTTTTCTCCCCCTATCCCGATCTATTATATAAATAATTATTAATATTTTTCTTATATATCACTGAAGGGCCATGTCCGATCCCTTCTTTGGGCCTGGCACAGCAGTTGCAATACAGGATCATTTGGATGTCGCTGAGTATATGAGCGACTCTCAAAAAACGGTTGACAACCCCAAAAATCAATTGACAACCGTAGAAGATTTCTTTATTTTCTAAATATTGAGAATGAGTCTCAATAACAACACAGATTCAAAATATGCGTTGAAATAGTGCGCGGTGGAGGTGGAAATGGTATCCGGCACAGGCATATCTGAGGCATTCAAGCAACCCGCTGTTCAGCCCTTTCCAAGACACCTCACGCTCGCTGACATCCCGGTGGGGGGAAAGGTCCTCATCGAGTCCCTGCCCGATCGCACGGCCTTTGGGCGTCGCCTCATGGAGATCGGTCTTCTTCCCGGCAACGAGGCCAAGGTCATGGGCCGTGCGCCCCTGCGAGACCCCATTCAGGTCTGCGTCCTCGGGGCGCTCATCGCCATCCGGAGGTCCGACGCCCTGACCGTACACGTCTCCCCCCTCTCCGATGCCCGCTGAAACAGACATAGAGCCGCTGATCGCCCTGGCCGGCAGCCCGAACACCGGCAAGACCACCCTCTTCAACCGCCTGACGGGCCTCTCCAGAAAGGTGGGCAACTTCCCCGGCGTCACCGTCGCCCGGTCTGAGGGGGGCCTTCGCCTCCCGGATGGGACCTCCGTTCGCCTCCTCGACCTGCCCGGCGCTTACAGCCTTCAGGCGCTCTCGCCCGAGGAGCGGATCGCCCGTCAAATCCTGCGAGGGGAGTCGGGAGAAACCAGGCCCGACCTCATCGTGGCCGTGGTGGCAGCGACGCAACTGTCCCGCAACCTGTTCCTGGTCACACAGCTCAAAGAATTGGGCATCCCCGTTGTCGTGGCCCTGAACATGGTGGACGAGGCCCGGTCGGAGGGCCTTCAGATCCGCGCCGAGCGCCTCCAGGAGGAACTCGGTCTCCCGGTGGCCCCCTGCTCCGCCCGCACAGGGGAGGGGTTCGACGAGCTGCTTCGCCTCATCGGGGACCGGGGCCGCTGGCCGCGCCTCCCCGACACGTGGCAGGACTCCGAGGCCCCTGATCGGATCGCGGAGCGATACCGGGACATCCGGCGAATCGTGGGCCGAAGCACGGCGCAGCGCCACCAGGTGCCCCATTCCACCCTGATCCTGGACAGGATCCTGACCCACGCCGTCGCCGGGCCGCTGATCTTCTTCGGCGTGATGGCCCTCGTCTTCCAGTCCATCTTCACCTGGTCCGGCCCGGCGATGGACCTGATCACCGCCGGCTTCGACAGGCTCTCCGCAGCCGTCCTCACCCTCCTCGGGGAAGGGTCCCTCTCGGACCTGCTGGCCGGCGGGGTCATCGCCGGGGTCGGCTCCGTCCTCGTCTTCCTCCCTCAGATCCTGCTCCTCTTCCTTTTCATCTCCCTCCTCGAAGAGTCGGGCTACATGGCCCGCGCCGCCTACCTGATGGACCGGCTGATGAGGGGGGTCGGCCTGTCCGGGAAGTCCTTCCTCCCGCTGATGAGTTCGGCGGCGTGCGCCATCCCCGGCATCATGGCCACGCGGACCATCGAGGACGCTCGGGACCGCCTGGCCACCATCCTCGTCGCGCCCCTGATCACCTGCAGCGCCCGGCTTCCGGTCTACGCCCTGATCATTCACGCCTTCATCCCGGCCACGCCGGTCTGGGGCGTCTTCGACTACCGGGGCCTCACGCTCCTGACGCTTTACCTCGGCGGCATCACCTCAGCCTTCACGATGGCGTTCATCTTCAAGCGGACCTTCCTCAAGAGCAAAGGGACCCCCCTGCTGATCGAGATGCCCTCCTACCGGACGCCCCACTGGCGAAACGTCGGCCTGGAGCTCTGGACCCACGGCCGGTCGTTCGTGGAGCGGGCCGGGTCCGTCATCCTGGCCATCTGTATCCTCCTCTGGTTCCTCGGCGCGTACCCGAAGGCCGACCCGCTCGCCCTCCGGAGCCTGCCTCCCGGGGAGCGGGCGGCTGCCCAGATCGAGCAGAGCCTGCTGGGGGGCATCGGGCGGGCCATCGAGCCGGCCCTCCGGCCGCTGGGGTTCGACTGGAAGGTCGGCATCGGCGTCCTGTCCAGCCTGGCCGCGCGGGAGGTCTTCGTGGGGACGATGGGGGTGGTCTACGGCGTGGGGAAGGAATCCGACGAAAACAGCGAGACATTGCAGGAGAAATTTCAGAACGCCCGCCGGCCCGACGGCTCGAAGGTGTTCACCTTTCCGGTCGTCCTGGCGCTCCTGACCTTCTACATGCTGGCCTGCCAGTGCGCCGCCACCCTCGGCGTGGTCCGGAGAGAGACCGGCGGCTGGAGATGGCCGATCTTCCTCTTCGCCTACATGAGCGCGCTGGCCTACGCCGCCGCCTTTCTGGTCCGCGCGGGCGCGACCCTTGCGGGATGGTAATCCTATGGCACAGGACCTGATCGCATACCTGATCGTCTCCCTGTCCGCGCTCTACCTGGCGCGCCGGGCCGTTCGGAGAAAAGGGGAGAGATGCTGCGGGTCCAGGGCCTGTCCCGCCGGCGAGAAAGAGCTGATCCAGATCGGACCGCCTGAAAAGCAAGACTAAATAAAGAGGCCACCGACCCTGAGCCGCCAAGCCTTCGGTCGATGGCCGCAAAAGGGGTGCGAAGACAGTCGGCAAGGACCGTCTTCTGCACCGGCCTTCCACGTGAAAAAGATACGCCTTCCCGTCGCGGAAGTCAATCTTTTTCAGCCGGAGGGCCGAAGCCGTTCCACACCCACACAGGAGGCCTTCCGATGCCCCAAACATATCGCCTGAGATTCATCCGAACTGCGCTGACCCTGGTCGCCGTCGCCGGCCTCTCCTCGCCGGTCCATCCGGAGGAGACCCGTTCCGGCGCGGAGGTCGACTCCCTCAGGGCGGAGGTGGAGGCCCTGAAGAGGCAGGTCGCCCGGCTCTCCGGGGAGGTCCTCCCCGACACGGTTGCCACTTCGGAGAAGGAGCCCTTCGCCACAGGCAAACGCCCCGCCGTTCCGAAGGGCGTCTACGACAAGCCCTTCCTCAGGCGGTTCGGCCGGGCCACGGCAGTGGGCGGCTACATGGACCACGAGTTCATCTGGACCGAGAAGGCAGGCAACACCTTCACCCAGCACCGCTTCATTCCCTTTGTCTACGGCGAGGTGGCGGACCGGATTCACGTGGCCTCCGAGATCGAGTTCGAGTACGGCGGGTCCGTGAGGGGCGCCGGGGGGACGGACGGGGAGATCAAGCTGGAGTTTGCGACCCTCGACTTCACGTTCAACGAAGGGCTGAATTTCAGGGGCGGCGTCCTCCTCTCCCCGCTCGGCAAGTTCAACCTCGTTCACGACAGCCCGATCAACGACCTGACGGATCGTCCGCTGGTGGACAATCAGCTCATCCCGACGACCCTCAGCGAGTCGGGCGTCGGCCTGTTCGGGACGGCCTACCCCACCGAGCGCGCCCTGCTCTCCTACGAGGTCTACCTGGTCAACGGGTTCAACGCCAGCGTGACCGACGGCGGCGGACGCCTCCGGGTGCGGGGGGGGCGCGGGAGCCAGCGGACGGACAACAACAAGAACAAGGCCCTCCTCGGCCGGATCAACCTCAGCCCCCGCCTCGGCGTCGACCTCGGGGCCTCCTTCCACACGGGCAAATACGACGCCCTGGATCGCTACCGGCTGAGCATCGTCGCCCTGGACGCGCAGATGATCCGCGGTCCCTTCGAGTTCCTGGGCGAGTACGCCCGCGTCTTCGCGGACGGGGACCGGACCAGGTTCCCGAGCCTGGCCGAGGCCCAGCAGGGCTATTACCTCCAGAGCAACCTCCACTTCGGCCACGACCGGCTCCTGAGAGGCTCCGTCTTCACGGGCGTGGCCCGGTGGGACTTCGTGGACCTCGACGCGGACGTCAACGGAGACGACCAGAGCCGCCTGACCCTGGGCCTCAACTTCCGGCCCGTGGAGGACGCGGCCTTCAAGTTCGACTACCAGTGGAACTGGACCACGGCGCGAAACGCCACGACCCGCGCCAGCGCCCCGAACCGGTTCCTCTTCTCCGTGGCGTCTTATTTTTAACGATGATTATTCTCCTCCTGGCGATCGTCCTTCTCTCTCCGGCCCTCGCCGCCGCGCAGGACCCTGACGGCCCGGAGTCCATCCAGGTCTACCTGACCCCGGCGCAGGCCCTCAAACATGCCTTCCCGGACGCGGACACGGTGCGGGTCGAGACCCACATCCTCACCCCGGACCTGAAAGGCCGGGTCGAGCCCCGGCTGGGCTGGAGGCTGGAGGAGTCCGAGGTCAGGGTCTACCTCGGCTACAAGGGGGAAAAACTCCTCGGCTACGCCGTCGTCACGGAGCAGGTCGGCCTCTATAAACCCATCACCTTTCTCGTCAAGGTGGCCCCCGACGGGCGCGTGGACGACACCTGGATCATGGTCTACCGGGAGTCCCGGGGCGGAGAGGTCCGGCGCAAGCGGTTCCTGAGCCAGTACCAGGGGAAAAGCGCGAAAGACCCGATCCGCCTGAACCGGGACGTCATCGGCATCACCGGCGCGACCCTCTCCGTGCGGGCCGTGAGCCTCGGCGTGAAGCGGGTGGTCATTCTGATAGATGAGATCTACCTGAAAAAATAACGGTAGGGGCGCGGCATGCCGCGCCCCTACGAAGGCTTCTTCTATGCCCACATTTCTCCTCCCCGAGCAGCAACTCCGGCAGGCCCCGCCTGGCGCCGAGCCGGTCTTCCTCGATGAGGACCTTCAGCCGAAACGGCGCCCCAAGAGTTACGTCCGGCGATTTCACCGGTGGGTCGGGGCGTTGGCGGCCCTGTTCGTCGTGACGCTTGCCGTCACCGGCCTCCTGCTGAACCACCCCTCCCTGTTCGGAGCGCCCTCTCCCCGGACGACCGCCCTGGCCGTAGACCCGCAGCGCCCCGCGCACCTCCTCAAGGGGACCCCGTCCGGCCTGTTCGCCTCGGAGGACGGCGGAGAGACGTGGGAGGAGGTCCCGGTGGACGCGGAGGAGGTGTCGGACGTCGCCTTCTCCCACGACCAGCCCGGCAGGGTCTACGCCCTCTTCAAACAGTTCGGCCTCATCCGGTCCGACGACGGCGGCCGCGTCTGGGAGCCCGTCTCCCTGCCGTTCTCCCCGGCCCAGCAGGGCATCGCGCTCCTCCGGGTCTCCCCCGGCCCCGGCGACGCCGTCGCGCTCATCACCTCCGTCGGGGTGTTCCACAGACCCGCCCCCGGAAAGCCCTGGTCCTGGAAGGAGCGCCGCTCGGAGGACCTCCAGGCCGTCATCCACCAGATCCACACGGGCTACTTCTTCAGCCGCCACGCCGTCTACCTCTCCGACTTCGCCGCCTGCGCCCTCGTCTTTCTGACAATCACCGGCTTTCTCCTGTGGGGCCGGAAGAATGGTCGCGCAAAAAACAGAGAATAAACATCCGACAAGTCTGGCCCTGCCCATCCTCTGCCTGCTCACCCTTCTCGGCTGCCGTCCCCCCGCCGCGACCGTGGTCCAGGCCCGCTATCTGATGGGCACGATCTGCACCGTGACGGCAGACGGCCCGGACAGCCTCCGGTGCGTCCGGGCCGTGGACCGCGCCTTCGAGGCCATGAGGGAGGTGGACCGGCTGATGAGCACCTACCGGCCCGAAAGCCCCATCTCCCATCTGAATCGGGCCGGGCACGAGGGGTGGGTGGAGACGCCTCCCCCCCTCTTCCGCGTGATCGCCTCGGCCTGCAAGTATTCCCGTCTCAGCGGCGGGGCCTTCGACGTCACCGTGGGGCCGCTCGTCAGACTCTGGGGGTTCTTCGATAAAAAGGGACGCCTTCCCTCTCCCGAGGAGGAGGCCAAGGCCCGGCCCCACGTCGGCTACCGCCACATCCTGCTCGACTCGGCCCGGACGGCCGTGCGCTTCGACCGGCCCGGCGTGGAGATCGACCTGGGCGGCATCGCCAAGGGCTACGCCCTGGACCGGGCGGCGGAGGCCCTGCGCGCGGAGGGCATCGCATCGGCGGTGGTGGACGCGGGGGGCAACCTGATCGTCCTGGGCGGCCCGGCGTCCGTCGGAGTGGCGCACCCCCTCAACCAGGACAGCCTGCTCTGCCGGGTCGAGGTCCGGGACGAGGCCATCTCCACCTCCGGCTCGTCGGAAAACGCCTTCCTGTCGGACGGCAGGCGCTACAGCCACATCTTCGACCCCAGAACGGGCAGGCCCGTCTCCGGCGGGCTCCTGAGCGTCACCGTCGTGGCCCCTGCGGGGATGGCCTCCGACGCCCTCTCCACGGCGGCGTTCGTGATGGGTCCCGAAGAGGGGATGGCCCTGATCGAAGGGATGAAAGGGGTCGGGGCGCTGTTCGTCTCTGAGGCCCCGGACCGCCCGACAGGGCTTGACGTGCGCGTCTCATCCCGCCTGAAGGGAAAAATTTTTTGACAAAGAGGGTGAATTTTTTTGACCGAGAATCTGACAAAAAATCCTTGACAAACCGATCCCCTTTTGTTATCTTGGGCCTTGTGTTGCCTGCGAATTCCCCTTTCGCGGGTGTTTACTATCTACAAGCTTCATCTCTCCCCCCATCCTCCCCACGGCGCAGGCGTCTCCGTTTGAACGCCCTGTGCGCATTTTTCCTGCTGTATTCCAGTAATCCGTTGTCCCTTCGCCGGAAATCGGATAGAGGCGTCTTTATCTGTCTCCTCCGGATAGGATTTCCTGTGCCGGGACGCCTGCTCGGACGGCCCGGCCACGGCACGGCATAGCCAGGGCGTGGTGATGGGTATCACATCCAAACGGACTATAATGGCATATCTTTTGCAATAAGCAATAAGACAGAGGGGGTATCTTTTACGATAAGACGATAAAAGAGGGTGCAACACCGGCCCCTTCGGGCGGGAAGGGCGCCGGGTAGGATCGACCCCATCTTGTACCCACCCCATCGTTAGCCGCGAGGTCACCTTATGTTAGTCGCTACCGCTGAACCTGGTCTACCTGCTGTCACACGGGATCGTTCGGCCCTCGACCTCTACCTGAAAGACATCTCGCCCAACGACCTCCTCACCCAGGAACAGGAGGCGTCGCTCGCGCGCCGCATCCGGATGGGCGACCGGGAGAGCTTCGATCAGATGATCGAGTCCAACCTCCGGTTCGTCATCACCATCGCCAAAGAGTACCAGGGCCGGGGCCTCCCCCTGGAGGACCTCATCGGGGAGGGGAACCTCGGCCTCGTCCACGCGGCCAGCCGCTTCGACGAAGGCATCGGCGTCAAGTTCACGACCTACGCCGTCTGGTGGATCCGCCAGAGCATCCTCGCCGCCCTGGCCGAACAGGCGCGCATGGTCCGACTCCCCGTCAACAAGGTCAAGCACCTCTGCCGGCTGGACCGGGTGGCGCGCAACCTCAAGCAGCGCCTGGGCCGGGAGCCCTCCACCGAGGAGATCGCCGAGGAGAGCGACCTGACGGTGCGTCAGGTGAGAGACATCCTGCACGCCTCCCGGTGGCACCTCTCCCTCGACGCGCCCGCCGGCGACGCGGTGGACACCAACATGCTCGACATCCTGGAGGACAAGGACCAGCTCCCCCCCGACGAAGCGATCATGAAACAGCTCCTCATGGAGGAGCTGGAGACGGCCATCGCCTCGCTCTCGCCCCGCGAGGCCGAGGTCCTCAAGCTCTACTTTGGGCTGAATGGGGACGACCCGATGACCCTCGAGGAGATCGGGAAACAGCTCGGCCTGACCAAAGAGCGCATCCGGCAGATCCGGGACAAGGCCCTCAACGCCCTCAAACACCCCAGCCGGATCAGCCGCATCCGGTGCTACATGACCGAGAGCTGACCCGATTCACAGGCTAAGACGACGACGGCCCGGCGAAAGCCGGGCGGCCACAGAGGGCCGCCCCTACTCGCCGGGCCGTCTTTTTTTGTTGCCGGGAAAGGCAATGAGGTATATTATTTAGGATCGACCTATCCCCCTGACCCCCTTCCCTAAAGGAGCACCGCATGCCCCCCAACCCGACCTGGCTCCCCCTCGAACCCGACCTCCAGGCCGCCTTCGCGCGTTACCCCGACCCCCTTCGCGCCCTCTCCGAGGCCCGCACCCCGGCGATCATCCTGAGACAGGCCTACGACCCGGCGCACTGCGCCGGCCTCATCCGGCGCTTCATCGACCGGGGCCTGATGCGCGACCCGGAGGACCCGGCGCTCGCCTCGGAGACGCGCCGGCGAATCGACATCGGCACCAGCCTGGGCAACCTCGGCGCCGACCAGGAGGCGTTCCTCCGGCACGCCGCCGGGACGCACGAGCTGTTCAGGACCCTCTTCGACGGATTCAAGGACCCCGTCAGGGTCATCTACGACGCCCTGTCCGCGCTCGCGGCGGGCAAGCGGGTGCAGGTCGCCCGCGAGCCCGACGGCCGCCTCTACGGCCCGGCCATCTTCCGCATCCACTACAGCGACCACGCCTACAGGCCCCACATCGACCACGTCGTGCTCCGCGAGAAGCGGTTCAACTACGCCGTCTCCCGCTTCCCGCACCAGTTCGCGGGCGTCCTCTGCTTTCAGAACGACGCCCGCGAGGGCGGGAGCACGCAGGCCATCCTCCACCGCTGCCTCTGGACCCCGGAGGTGCAGCCCGCCATCCAGGACGGGACCTTCCACGCCTACGCCGCCGGACGGGGCATCGGCCATTCCCGCGTCGACCTGGAGGCGGGAGACCTCTACTTCTTCAACACCCGCTGCATCCACGAGGTCCCGGCCATCCAGGGGAGGCAGCCCCGAATCGTCCTGGCCGTGTTCATCGGCTACTCCCCGGAGGACGAGGAGGTCTTCGTCTGGTCGTGAGAAAAAAACAGAGGAATCCCTCATGAACTCCGACATCCGCATCCTCGACCTCGAAGTCCACTTCCGCTACAAGAAGCACCGGTCCACCCTCAAGTTCGGCGGCGCGGTCAAGGGTCCCCCCCCCCGCTCCGGCGCAGACCTGCACGTCTCCGCCCTGGTCGAGACGCGGGACGGCCGGCGCGGCGAGGGGCACGCGGGCACGGTCCTCGGCAGCTCCTGGAGCTGGCCCTCTACCTCGAACAGCCGACCTCACGCGACCTCTTCGAGAGACCCGTGGACCTCTCCTCAGCCTCCGGGCTGAAGCCCATTCTCCTGGACGAGGGCCTCTCCAGCCTGGAGGCCATCGACGAGGCCCTGCGCCAGGGCTACAGCGGCATCGCCCTCAAGACCTGCAAGGGCCAGAGCAACTCCCTCCTGATGCTCGCGAAGGCCGTGGAGGCCGGCATCCCCTGCGCCGTGCAGGACCTCACCCTCACCGGCGTCGCCCTCCTCCAGTCCGTCGGGTTCGCGGCCCGCATCTCCCCGATCAGGGGCGTGGAGGCCAACGGCCGCCAGTTCTGCCCCGCCGCCTCGACCCGCGAAGAGCGCGTCCACCCCGGCGTCTTCCGCGCCCGCCGCGGCGAACTCGACCTCCGCTCCATCCGGGGCCCCGGCCTGGGCTACCGGTGGGAGGAGTGGGGGAGACAGCTTTAGCCCTTCCGATTTTAAAGGAGCCACGCCATGCCCGACCTCCCCCGCATCACCCTGGGCCGCACCGGCCTCCACGTCACCCGCCTCGGCATCGGAGGCGCGTACTGCGAGACCGCCGACGGCTACCGCGCCGCCCTCGACTGCGGCGTGAACTACGTGGACACCGCCCGCGCCTACCGGAACGGCGAGGATGAGAAGGTCATCGGCCAGGCCATCCGGGGCCGCCGCGACGCCCTGGTCCTGGCCACCAAGACCGCGCAGCGCGACGCGGAGGGCGCGCGCAAGGACCTCGAAACCTCCCTCCGGCTGCTCGACACCGATCACCTCGACATCTATCAGCTCCACCACCTCAACACCCGGGAGGAGCGGGAGCGGGCGCTGGCCCCCGACGGCGCGATGGAGGCCGCGCAGAAGGCCCGCGAGCAGGGCCTCGTCCGGTTCATCGGCGTCACCGGCCACGACTGGCCCCAGATCGCGAAGGCCGTGGCCACGGGCCTGTTCGACACCGTCCTCTGCTGGTACAACTGCGCCATGAAGGAGCCGGAGGAGACCGTCTTCCCGGAGGCCGTGGCCCATCGCGCCGGCGTCGTCATCATGAACGCCTCGCGCAACGACAAACTGTTCGGCGGCCCCGGCGCGCCCCCGGAGGAGGACTTCTACCGCTACGTCCTGAGCCACGGCGCCGTCCACCTGACGATCATGGGCCTCCGGAACGTGGACCGCTTCCGGCGCATCGCCCCCGCCCTCTCGGAGCGCGTCGCCCTGACGCCCGACCAAAAGGCCGTCCTCGAACGCTACGGCGCGCAGATGCGGGCGGACGGCAGGTTGAAGTGACCGCTACGGAATCAGCAGCACCTTCCCCGTCGTCTGCCGCCCCTCCAGGGCGCGGTGCGCCTCGCCGGCCTGGGCCAGCGGGAATGTCCGGTCGATGCGCAGCCTGAGCCGGCCCGACGCGATCCACCCCAGCACGTCCCCTGCCCGCTGGAGCAGCTCCTCGCGCGTGGCCGTGTAGTTCACCAGCGTGGGCCGGGTCAGGAACAGAGACCCCTTCTGGCTCAACAGAATGGGGTTGAGCGGCGGGACAGGCCCGCTCGACTGCCCGAACAGGACCAGGTACCCGCGCGGCATCAGGCAGTTCAGGCTCTTTTCATACGTCGCCTGCCCCACCGAGTCGTAGACCACGTTCACGCCCCGCCCGTCCGTCAGCCGCTTGACCTCCGCCTCAAAGTCCTGCCGGGTGTACAGGATGACCTCGTCCGCCCCGGCCCCTCGCGCCAGCTCCGCCTTCTCCTCCGTGGACACCGTCCCGAACACCCGCGCCCCGCACCGCCTGGCCATCTGGACCAGCAGCAGCCCCACCCCGCCCGCCGCCGCGTGCACGAGCGCCGCGTCCCCTCGCTTGAGCACGAACGTGGAGTGCGCCAGGTAGTGCGCCGTCATGCCCTGCAGCATCGCCGCGGCCCCCGTCCTGGCATCCATCCCCCCCGCGAGTTTGACGAGCTGCCTCTCCGGCGCGGCCACGTATTCCGCGTACGACCCCGGAACCCCGCTGTAGGCCACCCGGTCCCCGGCCTTCACCTCCTTCACGCCCTCCCCCACCGCCTCCACCACGCCCGCCGCCTCCAGCCCCGGCGTGAACGGCAGCGCCCCCGGATACAGACCCGTGCGGTGGTACACGTCGATGTAGTTCAGCCCGACGGCCTCGACTTTTACCAACGCCTCCCCAGCCCCCGGCCTGGGCGTCGGGACCTCCTCGTAAAGCAGCTTCTCCGCCCCCCCGTATTCGTGAATGCGAATCGCCTTCATGATTATACCTCCGTCACAACCAACGACTCCTCGTTCCCCCTGTTCTCCGCCAGGCACGCCCCGTCCGGCCCGAAGGCCGCGCCCTTGCCGGACACGTAGTGCACCCACTCCGGCAGGTCCTCGAACCGCTCGCGCGGGTCCTTCAGGTCGCAGTAGACCGCTGTCACGCCCAGCCGCGCGGCGATGTCCCGGTGGCGTTTCAGCCGGCGCTCCCGGTGCCAGGCGATCAGCTCCTCCCACGACCTCCCCGGCTCCTCGTACTTCTTGATAGCGCCCGCGTGCGGCGCCAAAAACACCCGCGCCCCCTGCCGATACAGCAGGTCGTGGATCGCGTCCGACCCGTTGTCCGCGCAGATCGTCACCCCGAAGCAGCGCCCCTCCAGCGTGAACGGCGCGACGGAGTCCCCGCCCCCCCGGTAGAAGGCCATCTCGCTCACCGTGGGCTGGAGCTTGCTCTGTTTGTGAACGACGCCGCCGGCGTCCACCGTCACCTGCGTGTTGAACGGGCTGGCCGTCAGCCCCTTCTCCGCCAGGCCCACGCAGAAGGCCACGCCCAGCCTCCTCGCGTGCCCGGTTAGCAGGTCCGTCGCGGGCCCCGGTATCGGCTCCGCGTCCCGCCGCAGGTCCTCGGCGCGGGCCTCCGGGTCATAGGTCACCCACGGCCCGTTGACCGAGTACTCGGGAAACAGGACGAGGCGGCAGCCCTGTTCAGCCGCCTGCTCCCCGAACCGGACGATCTTTTTTAGGTTTTCCTGCTTCTGCCCCCGCCGGGCGCAAAGAGTCACAATGCCGATGCGCATAGAGGTCCTCCTTTGAGGACATCGTAGGGGCGGTTCACGAACCGCCCCTACACCGAATGGCGTGATGCGTCACATCTTCTGAATTATACCACATCTCTGGACCACATTCAAGGGGGATTCAAAATCTACTTGATTCGGAGGATGAAATATAGGTATCTTCATGTCCCCAAGGTGTCCCGATCACTCATCCCATCCTATAGAGAAAGGACCCCGGCATGCTCACCCAGAAACAGATCGACTTCTACCGCGCCAGCGGATACATCGGCGTCGAGGGGGTGCTCTCCGAGCAGGACATCCTGGACCTCCGGCGCGTCACGGACGAGTTCGTCGAGAAGTCCCGCCAGGCGGCACAGAACACCGACGTGTTCGACCTGGAGCCCGGCCACACCCCGGAGACCCCCAAGCTGCGCCGGCTCAAGAACCCCGCCGACCAGCACCCCGTCTACAACAGGATGCTGCGCCTCGACCCCATCCTCGACATCGTCGCCCAGCTCATCGGCCCCGGCATCCGCTACAACGGCCACAAGCTCAACATGAAGTCCCCGGAGTTCGGCAGCCCCGTGGAGTGGCACCAGGACTGGGCCTTTTACCCCCATACCAACGACGACCTGCTGGCCGTGGGCATCGCCATGGACGACATGCTGATCGAAAACGGCTGCCTCATGGTCATCCCCGGCTCCCACAGAGGCCCGGTCTACGACCATCATCAGAAGGGGAAGTTCGTCGGCGCGGTCACCGACCCCCGCTTCAACCCGAAGGAGGCCGTCCCGGTGGAGCTCAGGGCCGGCGGCATCTCCATTCACCACGTCCGCGCAACGCACGGCTCTGCCCCCAACACCTCCAGCCGGCCCCGCCGCCTCCTGCTCAACATGTACTGCGCCGTGGACGCCTGGCCCCTGTCCGGCGTCAAGGACTGGGACCAGTTCAACGCCTACATCCTGCGCGGGGAGCCGACCAACGTGCCGCGCGTCGAGAAGGTCCCGGTGCGCATGCCCCTCCCCCAGGCGGACCGCACCGGCTCCATCTACGAAGTCCAGAGCGTCCTCGAAAAGCCCTTCTTCGCGAAAAAGGCCGGGTGAACCCTTCCCTCGACCCTTCCCTGAAAGGGAGAAAGGGGGAAAGGGAGAGTGGGAGCAGGCCCTCACCCACCCCCTGACCCCCTCCCTCTCCCGTACAGACGGGAGAGGGAGGGGGTGTCAAGGGCCTTATCCCCAGGCTTGGGGGAGGGAGAGGGCCTTCCCCCCTTCTCCCATTCGGTCTATGACTTTTTTCGGCTACCCCCGCGCCCGTGGCGCGCCCGGCATCCGCAACACCGTCGCCGTCATCGCCGTCGAGCTGGCCGTCAACCCCCTCGCCGCGCGCATCGCGGACGAGGTGTGCACGGCCCTGCCCGTCCTGCACAAACAGGGCATCGGCCACCTCGCTCAGGACCAGGACCGCATCGTCCGGGTCCTCCGGGGCTGGGCGCAGAGCCCGAACGTCGGCGCGGCCCTGTTCGTGGACATCGGCTACGGCATGCTCCCCGTGGACCGAATCCTGGATGGCCTCGACGCCTCCGGAAAGCCCGTTGAAGTCATCGACGTGGAAAGGCTGGGCGGCCTCTACCGCGCCCTGGAGGAGGGCGTGCGCCTCGCCTCGGCCATGGCCCAGGACCTCTCCGAGCAGCAACGCGAGCCCTGCCCCGTCAGCGGCCTCACCGTCGCCCTCAAGTGCGCCGGGTCCGACACCCTCTCCGCCCTCACCGCCAACCCCGCCTGCGGCGCGGCCGTGGACCGTCTTGTGGACGCCGGAGGCGCCGTCCTCCTCTGCGAGACCCCCGAGATGATCGGCGCGGAACACCTGCTCGCCGTCCGCGCGGCCACGCCGGAGGTCGCCCGGCAGATCGAGGCCCTCGTGGTCGGCCTGGAGAGAGACATCCAGGCCCTCGGCGTCGACATCCGGGGCGCCGAGCCGGTCCCCGCCAACCTCGAGGCCGGCCTCACCACCCTGGAGGAGAAGAGCCTCGGCGCGATCATCAAGGGGGGGACGCGCCCCATCCAGGGCGTCCTCGACTACGGCCAGCCCCCCCTGCGCCCCGGCCTCCACCTGATGGACACCCCCGCCGGAACCGACAAGGTCTTTAGCGCCGCCGCCGCCGCCGGCGCGCACCTCGTCGTGGGGACCGCCGGGGCCGGGCCCACCAACCGGACCCCCGTCATGATGGGGACAGACACCGTCTTCCCCTCTCTCCCGCTCCTGAAAGTCACCAGCAGCACCCGCTACGCCCAGGACTCCCCCGCTGCCGCCGACGTGGACGCCGGCCCCATCGCGCGGGGAGAGAGGTCCGTCCACGAGGTCGGAGAGGAGATCTTCAACCGGATCCTCCGCACCGCCTCCGGCCGGCTGACGGCCGCCGAGGTCCTGGGCCGCGTCGGGACGCAGGAGATCGCCACGCGCCACGCCCTCTTCTGACCATGCCCCTCGCCATCGCCATTCACCCCGACGACAACGTCGCCACCCTCATAGACCCCGTGAACGCCGGGGACGTGGCCGAGGTCCTCCTCGGCTCGTCCCGGTCCCCGATCCGGGCCTCCGCGCCCATCCGATCCGGGCACAAAATCGCCCTGCGAGACATCCCGCAGGGCGGACCGGTGATCAAGTTCGGCCAGAGGATCGGCGTTGCGACATCTGACATCCGCG
This sequence comes from uncultured Gemmatimonas sp., assembly GCA_964428665.1. GTDB lineage: Bacteria > Latescibacterota > UBA2968 > SICM01 > SICM01 > SICM01. Next base: position 10,861 of record CAYRZX010000006.1, on the reverse strand, counting down.
CAGGCGACCACGTCCACATCCACAACGTCGCCGGGTTTGCGCAGACCTCACCTCTCACAAGGAGAACCCCTTGAAAGGCATCGTCCCCGACATGCTCTCCGGAAAAGTGGCCTGGGTCACCGCCTCCGCGCGCGGCCTGGGAAGGGCCATTGCGGAGCGCCTGGCCCGCTGCGGGGCCGCCGTCGCCGTCCACAGCCGGTCCGACCGGACCGCCGCGGAGTTCGGCGAGGCCCCCTCCACGACCCACGTGGCCGAAGAGATCCGAAAGTTCGGCGTGCACGTGACCACCGTGTTCGCCGACCTGTCGGACCCGGCGCAGGTCAGCGAGGCGGTCCGCAAGATCGAGGCTGACCTGGGTCCCATCCACGTCCTGGTCAACAACGCGGGCGGGGACATCGCCGCCGCAGGTGGCAAACCCAAAAACAACGACGCCCTCAACATCTCCCCGGAGGACCTCCGGGCCGTGCTCGACCGGAACCTGATGACGACCCTCCTCTGCTGCCGCGCCGTCCTGCCCGGCATGATAACCCGCCGGAGCGGGAGGGTGATCAACATCGGGACCGTCAACGCCTTCCGGGCCGAGGCGGAGCAGACCATTTACGCCACCGCCAAGGCCGCGCAGACGCACTACACCCGCTGCCTGGCGGACCAGGTCCGGGGGCACAACATCACCGTGAACACGGTCGCCCCCGGCGGGTCCCTGAGCGGGCGGTTCATCGCCACCGGCCAGGCCAGCCCGGAGCTTCTCAAGGCGATGGATCAGCCGACCCTCATCCGCTACGCCACGCCGGACGAGATCGCCTGCGCCGTGCAGTTCTTCGCCTCCCCGCTGTCAGACTTCGTGAGCGGCCAGGTCCTCCGCGTGGACGGCGGCGCGCAACTGTCACCCGCGTAAGAACCGTGTAGGGGCGAGGCATGCCTCGCCCCTACGTTTCCCAATACCCCGTCACCGGCATCCGCCATTCATCCCCTACGCCCACATCATAAACGTAAAACCCCTTCCCCTCAAACCCCGCGGCCTCTGCCGGGTCCTCCAGCGTCAGCCGCCCCTTCTCCGCCGTCCTCAGACGGGGCCCCATCTGCCCTCGCTCGTGCGAGACGACCTTCCCATCGAACAGGTTCGCCACCACCTCCGCCTTCAGCATCGGCGTGTCCGTCAGCAGCGCGCCGTCCTCGACGCCCGTGACCCGCCCCTCGCTCAGCAGGAGGTCCACCCCCTCCAGTCGGACCCGGTATCTCCCCTCCCCGGCCTCCTCCACCCCGGCGACGGTGCAGGTCGCGTTGCAGAGGTAGGCCGGGTTGCTAAAGAGGATCGTGTGGCCGTTCAGCGTCCCATCCGTCGGCAGAGGCCCTGATGACGAGACCTCGACGCTCCGCCCTGCGATGTCCACGGCCTCCACCCTCCCCTTCAACTCCCCCGTGCTCCGCAGCGCCCGATCTCCGACCCTCAGCAGCGTCCCGTTCACGACCTGCATCCGCCTCACGGCCTCCCCATCCCACTCGATGAACGCCCATTCCCCTGCGAACTCCACGGACAGACCGTCGATCTCCCCTGTGAACCCGCCCCCGTCGGGCGTGTTCAGGACATAGTGCGTCACCCCCCCGGCCGTGACCTTCAGGCCCACGCCCCCGGCGGCGGGATCGTCCGCCTCCCCGGCCCACAGCGCCTCGACCCGGCCCAGAAACGGCCTTCCGCTGAACGGCTCCAGGACCGCCGCGAAGCAACTCGACGCCTTCTCCGCCCCCTCCCGCCGGACGATCAGGTACCGGTCCCACGGGCTCTGCCCCAGGTTGCCGTTCCCCTCGCCCAGCCCCGTGACGACCTCCGTCCCGGCCCTCCCGACCATGTGCAGCCGAATCCCTGCGCCGTCCTCCTCCGCCCGCCACGTGGCCCGGGCCTCTCCGTCCACCCTCGCCCGCGCCACGTCCCGGATGAACCCGTACCCCGGCTGTTCGCCAAAGGCCACGTCCGGCCCGGCCAGCGTCCCTCCGGCCTGAGCCTCCATCGCGACCCCCTCCGGCAGGTCCAGCTCGAACCGCTCTCCCGCATCCCCCCCCAGACTGTGAAAGCCGTAGTCGTGGACCTTCCCCCCTTTCACCCGGAACAGGTCCACGACATAGGCCCGGCCCTCGTCGACCGGGATCAGCGCCACGGCCCGGCGATAGAGACCCACCCGTCCCGGATACGCCCGCTCCCCGGAGGCGTCCGCCAGCCTTGCCCACGGGCCGGGGATGAACAGGTTCAGGCTCCCCGCGCTGAAGCCCTGGTTCTCCCCGTCCACCGTCACCGTGCAGTGGCTCGCCGTGTGCGTCTCCCACCCCCCGATCTTGGGCGACACCCAGCTCGCCGGGTAGCCCACGTCCGCTGACAGATCGTACCCATACGCGATCACATTCATCGCCAGCCTGTCCCGGTGCCCGTGTCCCCGGTTCCCCTTCCCGTAGTTCAGCGCGACGTGCCTCCGGGTCTCCTGGCCTCCCCCCGCCCGCAGGATGCAGAAATTCGAGTCATGAAATAGAACACTCTCAGGTGAACCGGAGAAGCGGGGAAGCGGGGAAGCGGGGAGAAGTTCTTTCTCCGATTCTCCGTTTCTCCGTTTCTCCGTTTCGCGCTCTTCCCACGCCTCCGCGTGAAACAGCAGATAGAGGTCCCCGCCCTTTCGCCCCGCCTCCACATCCCCTCCCGTCCCCTCGACGATGCGTCTCGCGTAGGCCTCGTGCTGGTCCGTGAGCCGGAGGTGGCCGATCTCATCCACCACCGAGTAGGTCCCCCGCAGAACGCGCTTCCGGCTCCCCCCCGTGTCCCCGATCTGGGGCAGCCGGCCGTCGCAGTCCATCAGCCGCGAAAAGGTCATGATCTCCCGCAGCCGGAACCGGGGGTCCTCGTAGAGGTTGATCGGCCTCGTAAAAATCTCCGAATCCGTGAACCCGTGCGCCCACTCCGCCGCCTCCGAGGCCATGCGGGCGTGCCCGGCGCAGTAGCCCGTCGAGTCGTACCACCACTTCCCGTCCCTGAAGAAACTGTTCGTCATCACGTTGTAAAGCGCCGTCCGGTCCTCCAGCGCCTGCCGGATCATGCGCCCATTCTCCAGGCACGCCCCCACCTGGACGAGGGCGTAGAGCGAGGAGGTCAGGAAGTCCCCGCCCGCCAGGGGCAGCGTCCGGTCCAGGAACTCGTAGATGTACGCGAACAGGTTCCGGTCAATATTGAACAGGACATCCTCCGGCGCGGCCCGCCCGTCCCCGTTGTAGTCCGCCCCGCCGCGCGCCTCGAAAAATCGAACCGTCTCCCCGTCCTCCCGCAGGGCGTCAAACACAAGGTCATAGGCCAGGGTCACATGCTCAATGAACCCCTGCTCCCGGCCCGACGCCTCCCCCACGTAGCCCCGGATCGGGTCCTTGCTCCTGTCGTAGGCCTCCCACCCCTCTTTGATCCCCCGGAATCTGCCATACACCTCCGCCAGGCGGTTCAGCAGAATGCCTGCCTTGTGGGCGTAGCGCCGCTCCCCGGTCAGCGCGTAGGCCAGGGCCAGCGCCAGCGCCGCCGGCCTTCCCTGGTGCCCCTCCCCGGTCTGCGGCGAATAGGGCCTGGAGAACAGCCGGTAGAGCAGCACGCACCGGTACGCGCCCACAAAGTAGTAAGTCGTCCCCGCGTTCGGAAACCCCTCCGGCGCGACCCAGCCCGGCCCCTCGTCCACCATCCTCACCCTCTGCCCCGTTCCCGGGTTCACGACCTCGACCCCGTTGTGCCACCACTCCCCGCCCAGGGTGCAGCGCCACTGGTAGGGGTGCAGCAGGTCCGTCTCTAAGTTCGAGCGGTTCCCCCCGTGGATCGGGCAGCCGTGGTACTGCGCCGGCGTCAGCGCCAGCGGGTTCTGCGTCGGGATCGTGGCGTAGAACTCCTCGTCGCCCTTCTCGACCCAGAAGGCCGCGTCCCGCACGACCTCCTCGAACATCTCTCTCGCCCACGGGAGCCGCTCGATGTTCCGCCTCGCCCGCGCCAAATCCTCCCGGCTGTAGATCCCTGTAAACCCCCGCGTCTTGCCCCGCCGGATCACCTTTTCGTACAGCTCCGCCGCCCGCCGGAACCGCCCCGGCTCGTGGTCCGGCAGCGGGTCTTTCAGGTGCAGGGATTCGTAAAAAGACTGCGACATCGTCTCATTCACTCCTCTCACCCAGCACATCCGTATGCGTTCTCAAAAACGTCTCCACCAGGCCCAGCACCTTCTCTGCGGCCTCTTGAGCCATTTTCGCCTGGGCCTCCGTATAGGTCTCGCTCGGCACTGCCGGACTGGGCAGGCCATTGGGATACCGGGTTGGAATGTAGAACTGGTCCAGCAGGGCGGTATCCCCCGACACCCCGGCAAAGGCCGAATCGTGCGCCTGGCACTGTTTGGCAAGGTCGCTCCCGGCGTGGCCCAGCACGGCGCGCGCGCCCTGGCTGTAGAGCACGGTCTTCAGCGCCTTCTCCGCCGCCTGCTGGCTGTGGAAACACGCCGCCGCAGAGTGACCCGCTGTTCGCAGCGTGCGCACCACCTCCAGGTCCGCCTGCGCCTGCTTAAACCACCTGAGCGCTTCCGTCTTGCGGTCGTTCATACAAGACCACCCCTTCCTGCCGGACCAGCCAGCCGAGGCCGACCTCGCCCATCTGCTCAAACTCCTCCGGCGTATAGACCAGAATATCCGCCGTCCGCCTGAACGCCACGAGATACGGCACCATATCCCGCAGCCTCTCCAGAAAAGGCCGCTCCGTGCGCTTGATCACGATCAGGTCGTAATCGCTGTATTCGTCCGCATCTCCCCGCGCCCGCGAACCGAACAGGATGATCCGCTCTGGCTCATAGCCTTTCAGGAGGTGGACGATTTCATCAAGATGAGGATCAGCGGTCACCATATAGGTCCCTTCGCATCAGACTTACGCCGAAAGATAACACGCCCTGCGACAAAACACAAGGGCCGACCTTTGGCGAGGAAATAAATTTCCTCGCTACAAAGAAAAAGCCCGGCTGCGCCGGGCTACAAGACACCATGAGTCCGCAGCATCCTTCTTACGTGTCTTTCGCGTCCTTCGTCTCTTTCGCGTCCTTCGCTTCCGGCAGCGTAAACCAGAACGCGCTCCCCCTGCCCATCTCGCTCTCCACGTGGATCGTCCCCCCCATCAACTCCACCAGTTCTTTTGTGATCGGCAGACCCAACCCCGTCCCCGGCTGGAGTCCTCCCTCCCCCTTCACCTGATAAAACCGGTCAAAGATCCGCCCCAGGTCATCCGCAGGGATTCCCCGCCCCGTGTCCCGGACACACACCACCACAAACTCGTGATTCGTGATTCGTGATTCGTCCCCCACCCCATCCTCCGCCCCACCTGTCGCTCCCATGAGGTCGCGACCCCTGCCCTCCGTGGACGGGGAGGGAGCTATCTTCCCCCCGTTCACGGGGGGATAAGAGGGGGGGCCGATCCACGATCCACGATCCACGGATACCCTCACCTCCACTTCCCCTCCCCTCGGCGTGAACTTGATCGCATTGCTCACCAGGTTCGTCACGATCTGAACCAGACGGTCCCGATCCGCCAGCCCATACGCATCCGTTCCTTCAAACTGCAACCGCAATCCCGCCTCCTCGGCCATCGGTCGCAGCCCCTCCACCACCTCCCGCACCGTATCCCATACCGGCACCCGCTGGATGTTCAATTGCAACAGGTCCGTCTGCCCCCGGTCGATGCGCGACAGGTCCAGCAGATCGTTGATCAGCCGCGTCAGCCGATCTGCATTCGATCTCACCCTCGCCAGATACCGCTCCTGTCGCTCGTTCAGCGCCCCGGCGATGCCGTCCAGCATGTTGTCTACATACCCCTTGATGGCCGTCATCGGCGTGCGCAGCTCGTGGGAGACGTTCGAGAAGAAGTCTGTCTTGACCGCGTCCGCCGCCTGCAACTGCGCATTGGCCTCCTCAAGTTGCCGGTTAAGTCCGAGCATCTCCTTGTTTGCCGAAGAGAGCGCCGTGTTGGACTCCCTGAGCTTTCGGTCCCGGATCGCAATGCGGGACGCCTGAAAGCCGATGATCCCGACGACCACAACCATCAGGCCGATGAACCAGGGCTGCCTCCAGACGGGCGGGACCACCGTGAACCGCAACGTCGCGGGCGTCGGGTCCACATTGAAGTCCCGGTCCCGCGCCCGCACCTCGAAGGTATGATTTCCCCCCGGCAGGGAGAGGAAAACCCTGCTCTTCTCCCCAGAGAACGGCGACCATGCGCCCCCGTCCAGGCGGTAGGAGTACTGGACCTCCTCATCCGGCGTGGCCTTATAGAAAGAAGCGCCCGTCCAGGCCAGGGCGGTGTTGCCGGGCTGGGAGACCCGGTCCAGGGATACGGTGATCTCCGTCTCCGGGGGGAGAGCGTCGGGCTGGTAGCGGATCGCGCACAGGTCGTAGGCCCCATGCTTCGGGCGAACAGCGCCGGGTCTGGCGCGCCCCAACCACGCCCCGCCCGCATTATCAACCCAGATCGGGCCGTCCCGAGACGGCTGGTGTAATTCCCGAACCATATTCAGGTTCGGAGGGAGGGCATACGTCTGCCAGGCCTGCCCTGAGCCTGCCGAACGGGTCTGTCCGTCGAAGCGGCTGGTCCCCTTCTCTGAAACCGCCCATATACTGCCGTCCGGGGTCTGAAAAATGCCTGTGATCCCGTTGTCCACCAGTCCGTCTCGCACATCGTAGCGGGTCCATGTCCTCCCGTTGTAGTGGAAGAGGCCGTAATACCGTGTGCCGACGTAGAGGTCCCCCTCCGGAGTGGCATACACGGCATCGCTGACGGATGTGAGTTCCGGCGGCTCCGTGACCGCCGTCCAGGTCTGTCCGTCAAAGCGGACCAGTCCAGAAAGTCCTCCGAAATAGAGGAGGCCGTCGGCGGTCTGGCCGATGCCATAGACGACATACGGACCCTCTGGCTGCGTGTAATGTGTCCACGTCTTTCCGCCTGCCCTGAGTGAAGCCGAAGGGTCGAACCGGAGCACGCCTGCGAGGTGGCCCCGCTCAGGGAACGAACCTCCTGTCGCCCCGAACCAGAGACTTCCGTCCGAGGACTCATAGACCGCCCTCGGGAGAATCCCCCAGTCGAGCCGGGGATGGGTTTGAAGGGACCACCGCACCCCGCCTGCCCTGAGCAGGGAGGCGGGTTGCGACCCCATGGGAGCAACAGGTTGGGTGGTCGAAGGGTCAAGCCTGGCCGTGGCCGCTGTGCTGTCGTGGCTCCCAAAGGCCCAGAGGACGCCCTGCCGGGTCGCGATGAGCCCGAGAGGGGCATCCATCAGCCCGTCCTCGACGCCGTAGCGCGTCCATAACTTCCCATCATAGCGCACCACGCCGCCGTCCTCGGAGACAAACCACTGCGCCCCATCGGGGGCCTTGCACTGGAAGCGCAGGCCCTTGTAGGTCGTCCACCGGGCCGTCCCGTAGTCCAGCCGGGCCGCCTGCTGGCCCAGACCCGCGAGCCAGAGCGCCCCGTCGGAGGCTTCGAGCAGGTCGTAGCTCCTCGACGGGATCGGCACTCTGGGAGTCGTCGTGTAGACGGTCCATGCCCCATTTCGGCAGGCGTGCAGATAGTACCCGCTTCCCCCCACCCAGAGCGTCCCATCCCGTGTCACCACGAGGGAGGGGTTGGTGTCGGTCCCGCCCAGGTCACTCAGACGAAAGCACGTCCACGCCTGCCCCTTCGTTTCACTTCCTTCGACGGTGCTCAGGACAGGCAGGGCAGACTCCGAGCCGTGTCGAAGGGCTTTTTCGTCCAATCGGTTCACGCCGTGATCGGCGTGGTCGGAGACCTTATAAATGACCCCATCCCGGGTCTGCGCGATGCGCGGCCTCCAGCCGAGGTCCAGGCCGTCCTTCTCCGTGTAGAGCCGCCATTCTGAACGCTGAACGCCGGGTGGGACATAGCGGATGACCTCACCCCAATAAAGCCCAAACCAGATCGCTCCATCCCGGTCTTCATAGATGTCGTAAATCGAGAGGTCCCGGAAGGTCCCCTCTATACGCCCACAGGTGATCGCCACCTCAAAGGGTCTGGAATTACCCTTCCGCTGCACCGTCAACTTCACCGGGGTACCCGCAGGCCCGTCCAGCCGGGTCTGGACGACGCCGGGCTGCCCATCCACGGCGAGGATGCGGTCCCCCACCCTCAGACCCGCGGCCTCGCCGGGGCCGCCGGACGCCAGCGCCCAGATGACCGCCGGGATGGCTCGACGCGCTTCCCACTTCTGAGCTACCCTTACGCCGATCCCCTCCCCCCAGGGACGGGTAGGCGCGGCCGCATCCGGCACGATGGAGAATCGCACATAGGGCGCGAGGACGCGCAGGGCAGCCCCCATTCGCTCCGTCGTATACAGCGTCGGGCCTTCCTGACCGAGCTGCAGAGCGCCCCAGTCCGTCCCGGCCCACAGGCTCCCGTCTTGCGCCTCCATCAGGTCGTTGATAAGCCAGGGCAGTGCCTGCCCTGAGTCCTGAGCCTGTCGAAGCCTGCCCTGAGCGAGCGCCAGCGAGTCGAAGGGGATCGAAGGGTCCCCCTCCGGCGGGAAGGCGCGGCGCCATTTCCCCTCTTTGAACCGGCTGATCCCCATGGCCGTGCCCGCGTACACGCCCCCGTCCCGCGTCGCGCACAGCGCGTCCACCGTCCCGCCATACAGCCCGTCCTTCTCCGTGTAGGCCGTCCAGCGGATGCCGTCATAGCGTCTCACCCCGTCGTCCACCCCGAACCACATCGCTTTATCTCTGGCCTCGATCATGCAACGCAGGCCCAGGCCGTTCAACTCCGGAAAAGTGCGCCAGCGCCAGGGCTCCAGAACGGGGTCGTAGTACACGGGCGTATAGGGACGGACGGCAAAGGCAGAGGAATTGAAGATCGAAAATTGAAGAATACAAATTGCAAGCAGACCCAACCCCCTAACCCCCTTCCCCGAGGGGGTTAGGGAAACAGGCTTCTCCTCTCCCCGCTTCGGGGAGAGGATGGGAGAGGGGTCTATCCAGGCGCGAAGCAGGTCAGGTTTACCCATATCCTTACTCCACACACTTCACCACCACCACCGTCATGTCATCCATCTGCGGCGCCTCGCCCCGGAACGCCGTCACGTCCCGCACGACCTCGTGCGCCAGCGCCCGCGCGCCCATCTCCGCAGCGCCCCCCCGCACGGCCCCCTCCAGCCGGCCCTCCTCGTAGAACTCCCCTTTCGCGTCCTGCGCCTCCGGGATGCCGTCCGAGTAGAGCACGAGCAGGTCCCCCGGCGCCATTTGCGCCTCGGCCTCCGAATAATCCCCGCCAGCCCCCTCCGGCAGCGGCATCCCCATCGGAAGCCCCGACGCCTCCACCTTCCGGGCCTCCCCCTCCCGCGCGACATAGTGATAGGCGCACGGGTGCGCCGCGCTGGCCAGCCTCACGGACCTCCCCGGCGCGTCCAGCGCCCCGAGGCAGCAGGTCACAAAGGTCTCCGCCCCGATCTGCCCGCACAGCGACGCATTCAATCCCCTCAGAATCTCCCGCGGCGCAGACCGCCCCCGCGCCTCATACCGGAGCATCTCGTTGAACCGCATCGTGACCGTGGCCGCGGCCATCCCCTTCCCCGACACGTCCGCCACCAGAAACGCCAGCCGCGTCCGCCCCTCGTCCAGCCAGACGTAGTTGAAGTAGTCCCCCCCCACCTCATTGGCCGGCACGCACATCCCGGCGATCTCAAACCCCGGAATCGTCGGGCTCTCCTGCGGCATCAGACCCATCTGCATCTCGTGGGCGATCCGGAGCTCCCGCTGCATCTCCAGAAGGAGCTGGTCCTGGGCCTCCCTCAGCGCCTGCTGCAGGCGAAGATTCTCCCGGCGCAGACGCGCCTGTTCCAGCGCCCGCCGGATGACCCGCTCCACGTCCTCGGGGTCGATGGGCTTCAGCAGAAAGTCCGTCGCTCCGCCCTTCATCGCCTGCACAGCCCGCTGGATCGTCCCGTGCGCCGTCATGATGATCACGCAGGTCTCCAGCTGCCCCGCCGCGATCCCCCGCAGCATCCCGAGCCCGTCCAGCACGGGCATCTGGAGGTCCAGCAGGACGACGTCGGGGCGTTCCACCCGGATGCAGGCCAGCCCTTCAACCCCGTTGGAGGCGGTCAGCACGCGGTAGGAGGAGAACTCCAGGCGGTCCTTCAGCACCTCCCGGATGTCCTCCTCGTCGTCGATGACCAGAATGGTCGCGGCCTTCTCGTTCACGGTCGATATCCCCCCTCAAAACGGCAAATGGCAAATGGCAAATGGCAAAGCGCAAAGCGTAAAACCCACAGTCTTTGACGCTATGCGCTATGCGCTTTGCGTCTTCGCCTCCGGCAATGTAAACCAGAACGTACTCCCTTTCCCCACCTCGCTCTCCACGTGGATCGTCCCCCCCATCAACTCCACCAGTTCCTTCGTGATCGGCAACCCCAGCCCTGTGCCCGGCTGGCCTCCTCCCTCCCCCTTCACCTGATAAAACCGGTCAAAAACCTTTTCCAGGTCCTCCGGCGGTATCCCACGCCCCGTGTCCCGAACGCACACCACCACGAACCCGTAATTCGTGATCCGTGATCCGTCCCCCACCCCATCCTCCGCCCCACCTGTCGCTCCCATGAGGTCGCGACCCCTGCCCTCCGTGGACGGGGAGGGAGCTATCTTCCCCCCGTTCACGGGGGGATAAGAGGGGGGGCCGATCCACGATCCACGATCCACGGATACCCTCACCTCCACTTCCCCTCCCCTCGGCGTAAACTTGATCGCATTCCCCACTAAGTTCGTCACAATCTGCATCAGCCGGTCCCGGTCCGCCAGCGCATACACCTCTTCCCCTTCAAACCGC
>CAYRZX010000005.1:52408-55778 GCA_964428665.1 uncultured Gemmatimonas sp. | reverse complement strand
AGGGCCCGCGCGTCGGCATGGTCATGATGTACTTGCCCTGGGAGCGATAGCGCCCGCGCACGTCCTGGTAGACGCGAATGTAGCCGTTGCGCACCAGCTCCTCATCCGCGGCGGGCAGGGCCACGGCGATGTCAGGGCTGTCCGTGCGCGACGCCCGCTTGGCAGCGCCGTAGGGCGTGCGCGTCAGCACCATGGGCATGGGCCCGGTCGCGTCTTTTGGAATCGCGATGAGGGTGAACAGCTTGACCCCGTCGCGCATGGGGACCATCGCCTCCGTGCGCGTGTAGTTGAAGGCCGGGGTCGTCGTCTTGAAGGTGCGCGGAACGTCGCCGCCGCAGGCAAGGTCCCCGGCGGCGGTTTTCTTCCTGGATTTGGGCATGGCAGTCGGCGCTCCATTCAGGGGTTTTACCGTTCGTTTTCCGCTTCGCGTTGAATACCCGAATACCTACACCGGCAGATCGCGCCGATCTTTGCCGGGCCAGCGTTCCAGCCCGCCGTGCGAATAGGGCACGCGGTCCTCAAAGGCGCCGACATCCGGAAGCCCCCCGGTGCGCCCGATCTGATACCAGTAGGCTGTGCTCGTCCAGTCCCCCTGCCGGTCGTTGGCGTGGCCGTGCTCGATCGAAAACCGCAGCGATCTCTCGAAGTAGACCGGGTCTTCAATGTGGAACCGATATTGCGAATGCTTCCCCGTATAGTCGGCGTTGCCTTTGAAGGAGTAGCCGTAATATGGCGTTGAATAGGGGTGATGGAGCTGGTTGTAGTTCCACGCGCCGCAGAAATAGTCCTCCGTCCCTGTCCCGTGCATGTTGGGCGGCCAGGACTCCCCATCCACGAAGAACATGTCGTCCCCCTCGCCCCACCAGCCCGTCTCATTTGTGTCGATATGCAGACAGCAGCCCACGTAGTGCCCTTTGCCCTTCACGTCCAGCACCAGATAGTTGTCGTCTCCTGTGATATTCAGCCGCTGCTCGCGACCGTAGGCATTGGGCCCAACCGGCGCATCGGCCCTGGTTACCCGCTCGCGCCGCCAGTTCGCGTGAAACCGACCCATATCCTCCGGCGGGCTCTCCCAGGCCTCGTAGTCCACGTAAAAATACAAAAAGCTGTCCTCCCCCGAATCATTGACCACCTCAAACCGCGCCCCCCGGGCAAACGGCATGGGAAACCACGCATTCAACCCCAGATAGGACGCCTGCAGCGGCAGCGAAGAAAAGTAGTTCGCCTTGGCGTGTCCCAACCCAAAAAAGTCGCCCACGGGGCACAGCACGGAAGGTGTCTCTTCGCCATCCCAGTAAAACCTCAAAACCAGCCGGCGCAGATTGTTGTTGTTCTCCGTGGTCGTCATCCAGATATGCCTGACGCATCCGGCCCCGGAGACCTCGCCCAGCACCTTCGTCTCGCCCGACTTGATCGGCCAGTTATCGGCATTCCCCCCCTTTGTGTCATACGACGAAAATCGCCTCGACTTTACGCCTTTGCCCAGCCGGGCCAGATGATGCAATGCCCCCATCTCCATGTTCGCGTCCTCCCTGACATGGGTCAAACCTGCACATCCAGCCGCTCGATCAGTTCCCTCTCGCCATACAGCAGCGCCCGCGCAAACGCGCCCTCCCCCCGGTAGAACGGGTCGTCGAACCGGCGCGGCGCGCAGTAATAGGCCGTCACGAGCCGGTCGCCTAATCGGACGGTCGAGGGATAGCCCAGGTCGCTCTCCCCCAGGTCGTCGCAGACTGTCATCCGGGGGCCCCAGGTCCGCCCCCCGTCCCGGCTGACCGCCGCCTGCACGCCGAACGGCGCGTGCCGCACGCCGAAGACCATCAGAATCCACCCATTTGAAAGAAGCGTCAGGTCCGCCGGGTGTTCACCCTCCCCGGTGACCGGCGCCGGCTCGCCCCACGTCTGTCCCCCGTCGGAGGACCGGCAGACCGCCAGCCGCCCGCCCCGGTCCGAGCGCATCGCGGCCAGCAGATCCCCGTCCGGCAGCAGGAGCAGCGCCGTCTCGTTGTAGCCCTCCGCGATCACGGAAGGATCACCCCACGTCAGGCCGTTGTCCCGCGAGCGGAGGAGGTGGGACCGGACCCGCTCCTCCCCTTCCCCACGCCCGTAGATCGGCAGCAGCAGCGTCCCGTCCGGCAGCGTCGCGATGCGCCCGTAGGCCGAGAACGTCTCCATCCCCGCAGAACCGAGCGGCCAGGGTGCCTCCCAGGTCTCCCCCCCGTCCTGCGACCGCGCGACCCGCATCTGCACGCGCCTCAGGCGGGGCGCATATTTGCCGCCCTCGTCATAGGACCCCTGCGCGTGATAGGCCAGCACGATGGTCCCATCAGGAGCGATGCCCACCGCCGGGTTGCGGTCGTCCCACGCGCCGTTGACAATCACCGCCGGCCTCTCCCACGTCCTCCCGCCGTCCCGCGAGCGCACCGCGTCCAGCCTCCCCCAGAGGCCCACGTGCCCGGCCCCGCCACGCAGCACGGCCAGGACCTCCTCCCCGCGCGGGGTGATCAGCACCGGAAAGTAGCCCTCGTCGCGGCAGAGGTAGACCTCCCGCGAGGAGGGGAGTTGGCGAAGGTCGAGAGAGGTCATGACTGGGCCACCTTCCCACACGCCGCAACCAGATCGCTTGAACTGATCGTGTAGCCGACGGTCAGCTCCGTGTCCACCACGCAGACCCGCGAGATGGCGAGGTCGTCATAGGTCTCCGCGACCTCGATGGCCGTGGTGCAGTCCCGGATCAGGATGATCTCGTAGCCCCGCGACTTCATGGCCCGCATCCCGTAGTCCCGGAACGGCACGCACATGTTGGCCGCGAACCCGCAGTAGAACAGGTGGAGGATCTTCCTGTGCCGAAGCAGCCGGTGGAGCTGGTCCCCGGTCACGATCACGTGGTCGTCCCCCTGGGGCGCCACCTCCGGGATGATGCCCCGGTTGGCGATGATGTCCTCGTAGAGCCTGTTCTTCTCCTCCATCGGGCGCGCCCACTTCGCGTAGTCCCCGGCCTTCCGGCGGAAGTCCGGGGGCGGCCAGTCATCCCCCGGCGCGGAGGGCCGGCCCTTCACCTCGTCGTCCCCGGCGTAGCGGAGCCACGCGGGGTACTTCCTGGCGCAGTCCGGGCTGGGGGCGTGCACCACCAGCGCCCCGACCCGCCTGAACGCCTCCAGCACGGGCCTGATGTGCGTCAGCGTGATGTCCCGGCCCCGGTCCAGGTGGGACTTCACGTAATGGTCCGACCAGACGTCCACCAGGACCAGCGCCACGCCCTCCACCGGCAGGCTCCACCGCAGGGTCCGGTGCTTATTGTCCGCCTCGGTGATGTAGGCCCTCGGGATCTGGTGATAGTAGCGCACGTCGATGTCTAAGGTTTTCATGG
>CAYRZX010000005.1:50937-52308 GCA_964428665.1 uncultured Gemmatimonas sp. | reverse complement strand
TATACCCTCGTCCCGCCCGGCGCGATCTCGTCCACGGCCCTGCGCTCCTCCTCGCTCAGCTTCACGCCCAGCGCGCCTAAGTTGTCCTCCAGATGCTCCATCGTCCGCACGCCCAGGATCGGAATGATACCCGCCGGGTGGCTCATGATCCACGCGATGGCGAACTGCGGGACCGAGCAGCCGCGCGCCTTCGCCAGGGCCTCCACCTTCTCCACCGCATCGAACCGCCGCTGCGACTGAGGGGAGTTCGGGTCCACCCGCCGGCCCCGCGTGCTGTCCGCCGGGATGGGCTGGCCGCGACGGAACCGCCCCGTCAGCCAGGCGCTGGCCGTGGGCGAATAGGTGGCCAGAGCGACCCCGTATTTCTGGCAGAACGGGACGACCTCCCGCTCGATGCCCCGCTCCAGGATGTTGTAGGGCGGCTGCTCGCACACGAAAGAGTCCCACCCGTACTGTCGCGCAACCCAGAGCGCCTCGCAGATCTGCCACGCCGGGAACGACGAGCAGGCGAGGTAGCGGATCTTCCCCTGGCGGATCAGGTCATTCAGCGTGGAGAGGCTCTCCTCGATGGGCGTGGTCGGGTCCGGGCGGTGCAGATAGTACAGGTCGATGTAGTCCGTGCCCAGCCTGCGCAGGCTGATCTCCACCGCGCGCACCAGGTAGTGCCGGCTGCACCCCTTGTCGTTCGGCCCGTCCCCGATGGTCCACCACCCCTTGGTGGCCACGATGACCTTCTCGCGCGGCAGCCCCTTCAGCGCCCTGCCGATGACCTCCTCGCTCCGCCCGTTGCTGTAGGTGACGGCGGTGTCCCAGAAGTTGACGCCCGCGTCGAACGCCCGGCGCAGGATGCGGACGGCCTCGTCGTCCGGCGTGTTTCCGCCCCAGTTGTTCCCCCCCAGACAGACCTGGCTGACCTTCAGCCCGCTGCGACCCAGACTGCGAAACTCCATGTCTTTCTCCTTCAAGATAGGTATCGAGGGACACCTTATGGATTGTCCTGTAGCCATTTTCTTATAGCCGGGGCCTGTGAATCGTGGGGGTTCAGGTCGAGGACCTTCTTAAAACACTCCCTGACCCGCTCAGGCTGATTTAAATTTTGGTAAACCACACCCATGTTGGAATAGACCTCAACAAAGTCAGGTTTTAACGCGACGGCCTTCTGATAATGGTCGATGGCTTTCTGATACTGACTCAAGTTGTAAAACTCAGATCCGATATTGGAGTAGGCCTCTGCAAAATCGGGTTTGAGGGCAATGGCCTTCTGATAGCAGCCGATGGCCGTCTGATGCTGGCCTAAACCGCTGAACACATTGCCCATATTGGAGTAGGCCTCTGCAAAATCGGGTTTGAGGGCAATGGCCTTCTGATAGC